>NZ_JAAHGN010000160.1:0-9943 GCF_010672485.1 Moorena sp. SIO2C4
TGGGAATGGGGAATGGGGAATGGGTAATAGGTAATGGGTAATAGGTAATAGGGGGAGCATGTCAGAAATGCCGAATATTTTTACCATTACTATAGCCCCCTCATGGGTAATTGCTTGCTCATATGGTACATAGTTGATCTGTTCTGCAACTAATACCGGCTTATTAACATAATTTTTGTTTTTTTGTCAAGTAGTTCATTTGTTCGGCTTCTTTGACCTGCTCCCGATGTTCTACCCCCACGAATGAATTCGGGGGGTATTTTTGAATTTTGAATTGATAATTTTGAATGGTCGCGAAGGGATTGACTCAAAAAGGTTTCTATGCTTTAAATACAATAGCTGGATCAATACGAGTCACCTTTTGGATAGCGAACAAACCCGAAGTTACACACATTACCACAGTTATGCCAAAAACACCTGTGGCAGATAATGGTGTGATTAAAAGAATAATTCCTTTTGATTTAACCCATACACTCAACCCCCAGCAAAGGAGCATACCAGGCACATAACCAAGAACAGCCATCCACAATGCTTGTTCCACAATAACACTATAAATAAACCGGTCCGGTGCGCCCATCGCCTTTAGGGTACCAAACTCTTTGATATGGTCAGAAACCGAGGCGTAGAGAATCTGAGTGACAACTACCATGCCAACAATCACTCCCACAACAGCACCTAGACCCAATACAAAACCAAGACCTGTTCGCACCTGCCAGTAATTTCGGGTCTTGCGTGCCATCTCAACCTTCGTATAAGCACGAGTCCCGGGTAAAGCAGCGTCTAAATTCTGCTTGAGTTCCTCAAGATCCTGACCTAGTTTAGCCTTTACCATGATATAGGTAATGGGGTCTGTTAGGCTCAAAGGTGTAGGTTCAGGAATCTCCGACTCATCAGACTTATTCAAAGACTTTGACTTTTCGTAAATAGTGGTACACTGCAAATTATCTGAAGATTCTACAGTGCAGTTAAGCTTAGAGGTATAGCTGGTGTTGATATAGGTATTGGCATTTTCTAAGGAAGTAAATAAGAATGGGCTAGCTACAAGGGATTGACTATCTGTGGTTAAGCCGACCAATCGAGCAGGCAAGAAATTAACCGTAGCGGTATCACCGATATCTTTCACATTGAGCGTCGGTAATCTGCTTTGATCCACCATAATGGTATAAGGCTCCTTAAGGGTCTTCAGTCTACCCCGAGTGATTTTTCCGGGTTGGAACAGTGTTCCCCCTAGGTCAAATCCAATCAACGTAACAGGACTGGTATCTCCCTTAAGAGGACGCCATCGACCTGACCCCATGAGTAGTGCTTCTGCTCGCTCCACACCTTTGACTCGTTGGGCTTGATCCAGCTGATTCTTTAAAAGTGGCTCGGTTAGCTCAAACTGAACCATTCGCTCAGAACTTACCCATATATCTGCCTCCGACCCCTCAATCAGAAGAACTGTAGAGCGAGTGAACCCGTTGAGTATACCAGTTTGGATGGTGACTAGGCTAACGGCAAACATAATTCCTGCTTGAGCCACCAGAAAGCGAGGGATGTCTGCCCAGAGGTTTTTGCGAGCAATAGAGACCATAGAAGATCATGCCGAGAGAACTTTTAAGTAATATCACGTGCGAGAGCATAGAAATTGTAAGGTGTGGGTTTTTGGTCATTGTTATTTCTCCCAACCTTGGGTTCGAAGAAGACCTGATCGCAAGCGCCAGCCACGAAAACTATTCCATGGGCATACTCTCTTGATTTAAAAAGCTTCCAGAAATTAATAGGGCAAGGGTTTCATGGGTGTAGCGCGTTCTTCTGAATGCTTACAGTCAAAGTCATAAAGCCAGTGTAACTCATAGACTTTTAATTAACTAACATTAACTAACCAGTAAATTTTTGTAAATCCCTGCCAAGATGGCAACATGGCTCAGTGGCAAGAGTCATACATTTCAGTAGTTTTCTGGCATAGAAGGTCATAAATAATCAAAAACTTCGGTCAATGGGTAAATACCCCATAGTCTATATCGTGTAATTTGTGTAAACTCACGGATACATCAACCTCATAAAATTCTGTAGCATTGAGCTAGCAGTTACCTGATCAATCATAGGTTACTTGTGCATCTCGGTGAAAGTCTTTAACTGTTCCCGGTGTTTTTTCTTGCCTATGGTTAAGAAAGCCTCTTCCCAATCCGCAAATTATTCCGGTAATGGCAGCACTAGGACAATCAGTTTTGCTGACAACGGCAATCAGGTAAACCAAAGGCAATGATGGCGATAGAACAAAATTATCCTCTAATTCCAATCAAAGAGTTTACTTCCGTCAAACAAGCTGGGTTGTTTGAAATTTTGAAGCAGCCTCGGTTTAGCGGTCAACTCATTCTTAGTGATCCTAGTAAACAAGAATGGATATTTCACATTTATATGGGTCGCCTCATGTATGCTACCGGAGGGACTCATCCAGTGAGACGGTGGCGTAGAAACCTACTCATTCACTGTCCTCAGACATCTGCTCAGCTTTCATCACTGCAAGAGGATCTAGCTAATACCAATTGGGAAGATGTCAATGTCTGTTGGGACTATCATTTACTATGCCTATGGGTAGATCTGCACAAGGTTACCCGTGATCAAGCTATCAAAATGATTCAGTCTGTCATGGTAGAAATACTTTTTGATGTTACCCAAGGCATGCAGATCACCTATCAAATCAAACCAGATTCCTCATCATCATTATCATCATTCTTTAAACCACTGGTCTTGATTGACGCAGAGCAAGTCATCCATGAAGCTGATGAACTTTGGGAAGCTTGGCAAAGTGCTCGTGTAGCAGACCGCTGCCCTAATCGGGCACCAATTATCAGGCAGCCCGAACAACTGAGAGTTAAAACATCCCCTCAGGCTTATCAAACTATGACCAAGCTGTTGAATGGACAATATACCCTACGAGACTTGGCCATACTAATGAAACGGGATGCTAGGGCAGTTACTCTCTCCATTCTGCCTCACCTGCAATCAGGATTAGTGGAACTGATAGATATTCCGGATTTACCTGCTCCAGTTTCACTACCTCCGAACGAAACATCGGTCAAAATTGTACCTGAGCAGAAACCTTTGATTGCATGTGTGGATGATAGTCCCCTGATCTGCCAAAGCATGGAAAAAATTCTTACCTCAGAAGGCTATCGCTTTGTGGCTATTAATGATGCACTTAGGGCGATCGCTACTTTGTTAGCTACTAAGCCAGAGTTGATATTTTTAGATCTGGTCATGCCCAATGCTAATGGCTATGAAATTTGCGGTCAATTGCGCAGGCTCTCCTTTTTCCGCAATACTCCGATCGTAATTTTGACCGGTAACGACGGCATCATCGACCGTGTGAGAGCGAAGATGGTTGGCTCCTCAGATTTTATGAGTAAACCCATCAATCCTGAAGAAGTATTGAGCGTTATCATTAAACATCTTAAACAAGTTAATTATAATTGACTAGATAGCCGAAATTTAAGTGTTTACAAAAAAATATGTTTAAACACTTGCTTACTTGATTATAATTTTAGAGTTATTTAAATCGGATAAAAATGGTTACCGCATTAATTGTTGAAGATTCATTAACTGATCTAGAAATTTTCAGAGGTTATCTCAAGGAAAATGGGTTTAATGTATTAACTGCCCATAATGGCTCAGAAGCCCTAGAAAAAATTAGCAGTAATCAGCTGGATTTGATTGTCCTTGATGTTGTCCTTCCGGATCGCAGTGGTTTTGAAATTTGTCGAACCCTTAAAAATGAAGCTAAGACAAGCCAAATACCTGTGATAATCTGCTCCACCAAAGATACTGAAATGGATAAATTTTGGGCGTTGAAGCAGGGAGCAGATGCTTACCTGTATAAACCTGTTGATAACGCAGAACTCCTAAAAATCATTAACCAACTGGTCAAGGGCTAAATCTGAGCTATAAAGAAAGAGAGATCATCATGGTATCCAAGTTTGTCCCAGCATTAGCTTCCCCGTCATCAGCCACTGAAACTGCTGCGAATGAAATTAGACAGCAGTTTCTGCGGTTTCATCTGGTACCTGATACTACTGCTTTAATGCCAATTAATCAGCTGACTGAAGTGCTGACCATTGCTGTTGGTCAAATTATTCCAATTGCCCATATGCCACCTTGGGTGATGGGTGTTTACAACTGGCGGGGTGAAGTTCTTTGGATGGTCGATCTCGGACACATTGTCGGACTAACTCCTTGGCATCAGCAACCGGTAAATACATCACACTACACCTCCTTAGTGTTGCATATCCAGTCTCATGATCCTAAGTCCATTAAATACAACCAAATGCTAGGGTTGGTCGTCAACCGGGTAGAGGACATTGAATGGTGCAATCCCGATTTGATTCAACCTCTGCCATCATCAAGCCTGAATCCTGAATTGGCAAAGTTTTTACAGGGATATTGGCTGAAACATGGTGGTGAAATGCTAGTAGTTTTTGATGGCAAACTAATTTTTGATACCAAGTTTTAATCCTACTATTCAGCGACGGTAACCTGAACGTATTATTCCATAATCAATCATCACAACTAATTATAGATGATGATTCGTTAATTACTTATAACGGTAATAAAAAAAATACTGGGATAAAAAATAAGTGTTTTATAAAAAATAAACGAATACTTTTCATTATAATAATAATGCCAACAATACAAATAATAATGATATGGTAAAATCCCAAAAGGCGCTGGTTAAGACACTCTTGCCTGAGTCAACTATTCCTAACGTTAAATTGCGGGTTGTTCAAGAGTTAACAGAAACTGATACCGAGGTAAACCATTTGCCAGACCAAGATATCAACCCAGGAGATCAGCTTCTGGAACTGGTTAAAACTGAAAAAAAAAATCAGAAGAATAAAAATACTCTCAGCCGCCAGTTGTTGACAACGATTATGCCAACGGTATTGATTCCTCTGACTCTGGCTAGTCTAGTAAGTTACAGAATTGTTCACGACCATGACAAAGAGCGAAATAAATTACAGCAGCAGGAGCAAGCTCTAATTGCTGGTGAAGCAGCTAGCCAACTGATTAAGGATACCTTTACCGTACCAACCTTATTAGCTAGTAATCCTTTAGTCATCAAGGCAGCTCATGCTGGTAGCAAAACCGCAGAACAGCAAGAACTTCAGAAACTGGCTATTCACGAGATTGAATTACGTTTTCAAAACACAAAGCTCCTCCAACCCAATCCACAACTCAATAGTTACTTAAAGAAAATCGTCAAGGATGTAGGTCTAGGGGAATTATTTGTCACTGACCGCTATGGGTACAACATTGCTTATAGTAATCTCACCTCTGACTTTGTGCAAAGGGATGAAGACTGGTGGCAACAAGCCAAGCGTCAAGGGCGTTGGGTCAGTGAACTAGACTTTGATGATTCAGCTAATGTCTTTGGTTTTGATCTAGCTCAGGCAATCAAGGATCCTCAATCAGGAGAATTTCTTGGGGTGATTAAAGCTGTGCTACCCATGAATCAATTAGAGCAACTGTTCCCTTATCTAGAACATATCGGATTGATGGGTTCCCAACAAGTGCAGCTGATAGACACTAGCCAAGGCATGGTAATTAGTACCCTCACCCCTGAAGGTAGTCTGGATGAGGAGGAGATCATTGGAGGTGAAGCAGTTTGGGAAATTGCTAAGTTTTTAGTCCAGGCACCGACCCAGCTAACTATTAATACTAAGCAAGACTTCAATCGCTTCAAAGCTAAGTATTCACTAAAGGAAGCAAGACTTTCGACCTATACGAATAAAACGGGAAAGCAGGTAAAAATTGTTTACTTCCTCTATAAAGATAAGTTCTATACCATTGTGACTAACCCACAAACGGATTGGGTATCCGTTGCTTCCGTGGACAAATCAGAACAGCAAAACGCTGGTAATGAGTTAATCTTAGCGTTTGTCTTTATAGCCCTAGCCTTGGGAGCAGTGATTCTGGTAGTTGTTCTGCTTTTATCCCGCCGCCTATCTGCTCCTCTAAGTCAATTGTCTGATACAGCCAAGGAGGTGGCTGCGGGTAATTTAGATGCGATTGCTCAACCGAGTGGTACCGCAGAAACCCAAACCCTGGCTCACACCTTTAATAAACTAGTAGCCCGGATTAAACTTCTGGTACAAGACCAAAGCCTTGAGGCTAAGCGTGCTAAGCAACTGAAAGACATTACGATTCAGCTAACTCAAGCCCTTGACCTCCAAGAGATCCTGGATATGGTAGTGCGAGGGAGCCGACAAGGGCTGGATGCGGATCGAGTGGTTGTCTATCGCTTTGACCCCAATGGGAAAGGTACTGTCATTGCTGAATCCCTGGCTGCGGGTTGGCCCCAGGCTCTCGGTGCGGAAATTGCTGACCCTTGCTTTGCAAAGAATTACGTGGATAAGTACATCCAAGGTCGAGTTAAGGCAACACCCAATATTTATGAAGCTGGTCTGAACCGGTGTCACCTGAAACAGTTAGAACCCTTTGCGGTCAAAGCCAATTTAGTTACCCCGATTCTCGTTGAAGGGGAACTCTTAGGCTTATTAATTGCTCACCAATGCAGTGAACCTCGGACCTGGCAAGCCTCAGAAATCGATTTCTTAACCCAAGTAGCTAACCAAGTGGGAGTAACCCTTGACCGGATCAACCTCTTGGAACGGCAAAGAATTGCTGAAGCCGAGCAACGGACGGCTAAAGAGCAGCTTCAAAAACGAGCACTGGAATTGCTGATGGAAGTAGACCCAGTTAGTAAAGGAGACCTCTCGATCCGTGCCCGTGTAACCGCCGATGAATTGGGAACTGTTGCTGATTCCTACAACGCTACCATTGAAAGCTTGCGCAAACTTGTGGTGCAAGTGCAACAGGCAACCAAGCAAGTTACCACCACCACTACTCAAGATGAAGCAGCGATTCGAGAACTATCCACAGAAGCCTTGCGACAGTCGGAGGAAATTACTGCAGCCTTACAACGAATTCAAGACATGACGACTTCAACTCAAGCTGTGGCTGCCAGAGCCTCTGAAGCTGAAGCTGCAGTCAAACAAGCGGCTCAGACAGTCGAAGCTGGGGATACTGCTATGAACCGCACTGTGGAAGGCTTTATGGCGATTCGGGAAACTGTAGGCAGCACTGCCAAGAAGGTCAAACGTCTTGGGGAATCGTCCCAAAAGATTTCTAAAGTAGTTAACCTGATTAGTAACTTTGCAGCTCAAACCAACTTGCTAGCCTTAAATGCTTCTATTGAGGCAGCTCGTGCTGGGGAAGAAGGTCGAGGCTTTGCGGTGGTTGCTGATGAAGTGCGAGCCTTAGCCCATCAATCAGCAGAAGCAACGGCAGAAATCGAAAAAATTGTGGCACAAATCCAGATGGAAACCAATGAGGTGGTAGCTGCCATGGAAGCTGGTACTGAACAAGTGGTAGGAGGCACAAAACTGGTGGATGACACCAGGCAGAGTTTGAATCAAATCACTGAAGTAATGGTCAAGATTAATGAGTTGGTCGAAGCGATCGCTACCGTAACTGTTGAGCAAACTCAAACAAGCGTTTCAGTGACTCAGACTATGACTAATGTGGCAGCGATCGCTAATCATACCTCCATAGAAGCGTTGCAGGTATCCCACTCTTTTAAACAACTGCTTACAGTTGCCGAGCAACTGCAAGATAGTGTAGGCAAGTTCAAGGTGAGTTAGTGTTCTTAGTCAATTTTTAATTTTTAATTTTTAATTTTTAATTTTTAATTTTTAATTTTTAATTTTTAATTTTTAATTTTTAATTTTTAATTCTTAATTGCCATTTTCAAAGCAACTGTGATCTCAACAATATTGACTGGAAATTATATGGCTGTAACTCCTGAAATTTTTCAGTCACCCCGAGTTAGGCAATGGTGGCAGCGATGTCCAAATCCTGGACGTCTTGACAAGGATAAACTACCTATTTTTAATTAATTAATTGGGCGTATTCCATGACTAAAATCCCTCCTCATAATAACTCCCTTAAGGATAACAATGGTCACCAGATTGATACTAATTATATTAAGTTATCAGATAAATTATCTGATAATTTTTCAGAAAATGGTGATAATGGCAGCTACCAAGCTTTGCTTCTGTCAACATTTACTCGGAAAACTAAACTGGGTAAATCACTGCTACTACCCCAATTAATCCAGTCAAAGGTTGCACCAGCCCACAAACTTCCATCTTTATTTTTTCAATGGTTTTATAACCTTCCTATACAAAGGAAGCAGCTTTTCGCCCTGTTGACGTCAGAAGTGATCTCCGTAGTTGGCTTAGCAGGTGTGGGGGCTTTTTTGATTGTTACAGGAGGTCGTGCTCAGTTAATCAACCAAGCCACATCAGAATTGGCGGTTATGGATATTATCTATAATATCAAAATTAATCAGATGGGGTTTGGCTTTCGGGGACAAACTCACAATAGCGCAATTATTCAAGCGGTTCAAACCCATGCTCAAGGCAAACCCTTAACCCCCGGGTTGTTCAAACAAGTGAAAGATATTCTCCAGCAAGAAATCCAGACTCGTAGGATTGAATATGCCACGTTGGTTGGAAAGGATCGGCGAATTATTGTCAATGCTAATGCTGATCGAACTGGGGAGTTTTTCGATCCCAACGACTTAGTCAGTCAGGTTCTGGAAAATCCTCAGCAAATTAAAACCAGTGAACTAGTCAGCTGGTCTGAGCTTGCTAAAGAGTCTCCCTTTCTACCTGCTGGGATTGTCCAGCAAAACAATCTCTTGATTCGCTACACCGTGACACCGATTAGAGCCACCGACACAGGAGCAGTTTTGGGAGTATTGGTTTCTGGGGATATTGTCAATGGCAAGCTGCCTATCGTCGAGGATACCCTAAAGTCTTTTGGGGGAGGTTATAGTGCGGTATATCTACGTCAAGCCGATGGTCAATTCGTCTTGGTAACTGCCTTAGATCAGGGTGAAAGTACCAATTTAGCAGAAGCTCAACCGAACGTCTTCTTGCCCGATACCCCTTTCCTGAATCAAGCGGTAACAGCTCAGGGTAATCCGATTACCAAACGCATCAATATAGGGAGACAAACCTATACAGTCGCTGCCAAGACGCTAAATAATTTTAGTGGTAAGCCAGTTGCCCTTTTGGTAAGGGGAACCTCAGAAGCTCAACTCAACTTCCTGCTCAGCAACAAGCTACTCCTACAGTTGGTAGTAGTCATCTTAGCTTTAACCGCTAATCTATTACTAGCTATTCTTCTAGGACGAGCCATTACTAAACCTATCCAGCAGCTACAAAACTTAGCCGAGCAATTTGCTCAAGGGTCACGCCAAGTCCGAAGCAATCTGATCACTAACGATGAGATCGGTAAGCTAGCTAGGACCTTTAATAAAATGGCTGAGAGTGTTACCAGTCAGGAAAACCTGGTACATCGAGAGGCAAATCGGACACAGGTCATTATTAACCTTGCTGCTACCCCCATGGACAAATCTCTCGACCTCAAAGCTCTTTTCCAAGAAGCGGTGGAAACAGCCCTCAATCAGTTAAATGCGGACCGGGTAGTTATCTACCGCCTGAATCCTGATGGTAGTGGCTACATTGGATTCGAGACAGTTCAACCCGGTTGGCCCAAAGCAATTGAAAATATGGTTGAGGATAGGATTGAGAAGAAAATTGAAGATGCTTGTATTCCACAGCAACTGATTGATGGCTACAAACATGGGCGTGTCATTGCCACCAATAATGTATTTGAAGCAGGTTTCCATCGTGACCACGAGAAGTTGATGGAACGATTGCAAATCAAAGCAAATTTAGTGACACCAATTGTCCACGGAGAAACACTCTACGGTTTACTTATTGCTCATCATTGTAGGGCCCCACACCAGTGGCAAGAGTCTGAAATCATTTTCCTGACGCAGTTATCTCTTCAGCTGGGCAATGTTATGGAGCGAGCCATGTCCTTAGAAAAA
>NZ_JAAHGN010000161.1:0-9925 GCF_010672485.1 Moorena sp. SIO2C4
TATGCATACAAGAGGCAAGAGGCAAGAGGCAAGAGGCAAGAGGGAATATTATCAAACCATCTGACTCCCCATCTCCCCATCTCCCCACACTACCCGATTCCCCATCTCCCCATCTCCCCACACTACCCGATTCCCTACTCCCGATTCCCTACTCCCTACTGCCTACTCCCGACTCCCTACTCCCTACTCCCAGCTCCGAAGTCCCTACTGCTTCTGGCAGGGAAACCGCTACCGGTATAGTAGCCTGGGGTTGATGGAGGCGAATCAGCTGGGCTAGGGTTTTTTTCAACTGGGTCCGATGTACAATGGCATCAACAAAGCCGTGGTCTAGCAGATATTCAGAAGTTTGGAAATTATCGGGTAGCTTTTCTCTTAGGGTCTGCTCAATCACTCGTCGTCCAGCAAATCCAATTAATGCCTTCGGTTCCGCTATGATAATATCTCCTAACATGGCGAAACTAGCGGTCACCCCACCAGTGGTAGGATGAGTCAGCACTGGAATGTAGAGTAGTCTGGCTTCACGATGGCGTTCCAAGGCACCAGAGATTTTGGCCATTTGCATCAGGCTTAACATCCCTTCCTGCATTCTGGCTCCACCAGATGCACAAACAATTACAACCGGTACCTGTCGCTTGGTTCCTTCTTCTATCAAACGAGTCAGTTTTTCCCCAACGACCGAACCCATACTACCGCCCATGAACCGGAAGTCCATCACTCCCAAAGCAATCGGCAAATTCTCTAGCTTACCGGTGCCGGTTTGTACCGCATCTGTGAGCTTGGTTTTTTCTTGGCTGTCTCGCAAACGATCACTATAGGCTTTGCGATCGCAAAACTTCAGGGGATCCGTCGGATGTAGGTGTTCATCCAGTGAGATCCAGGTCTGATGGTCAATCAGCTGGCGGATCCGCTCGTCACTAGGGACTCGCATGTGATGGTCACATTCAGTGCAAACCATTTGATTAGCTTGCAGGTCTCTGGCGTAGGATAGCACTCCGCAAGCTTCACACTTTTTCCATAGCCCATCAGCAATCTCCCGTTCTTGAGGTTGTTTAGGGCTTGGTTTAGGTTTTCTATTTGCAAACCAATCCAATAGAGACATAAAAATTTCTTATCCTGTTAACGTATTATCTAAATTTTTTTAGCTATAATTTTATCTTTATGATTGTCCTGCCTGCTCTTCCTCTGGGGAACTCAACAACAGTAAGGCTGTCCATTGATCTGGTGAGCGAACTTGTAAAGCCGCAGGACTACCTGCACCTAAATAAGACATGATCCCAATATCAAGAATCCGACTTGGGATATCATGAGCAGCTAGCACCTGCTGCATCAGCTCGGCTTCCCAGCGAAGATTGGTAGTTCTGATTGTTATCCAAGACACAGGCCAATACCAATAGCACCAATAGTAGAGTTTTCAGAGCCTTTGAATTTGTTATTGCGATTTCATCTATAGTTTTCTTTATAGGTTATACTTATTTATAAGTATTATGATTATTATACAATTAGCTAAAATTTTATAATAGGTTAATTTTTATAGGTTTCCTATTATATACTAGGTTTAAGCTTTCCCGTTTCAACATCTCAATTAAGATAGTGAGCGAACATTATTCAACAGGTGCGACCAGTGGCGAATTTAATAATTAGATGGGAAAAGCGCACCTAAGATACTTTTTAGCTCAATGGGAAAAACAGTTCTAGGTAAGTGGACACTATTAATTTACCCCACAGTAGAGTCAATCCTGCTCCCAACCCTAGAAAAGGACCAAATGGCATTGGCTGTTTGCGATTCATCCAACCGAGGGCAATGGCTGCGCCACCAGCAAACGCCCCTACACCACAAGCGATGAAACTAGCCAAGAGCAAATACTTCCAGCCTAACCAAGCTCCCATCATCGCCGCTAGCTTAGCATCTCCTCCCCCCATAGCGGATTGACCAAAGGCAATAGAACCCCCAAAGGCAATCAAGTCAAACAACCAAATTCCTAGCACTGCACCTACCACCCCAGTCATGAAATGAGGAATTATTGCTATGGGTTGAGACCCCTCGAAAAAACCAGTAGTTCCTTGAAATACTAAACCAGCCACTAATCCAGACTGAGTTAGGGAATTCGGTAGGGTCATCGTATCGATATCAATCAGAGCCAGAGTCAACAGCCAGCTCAAAAATGCCCAATATCCTAGGGTTTGCCAACCCCAACCATACATCCAGAAAACTAGTAAAAACAGTACACCTGTTATGGCCTCTACTACGGGATAGCGGCTGGAAATCTTGGTATTACAGTGACGGCAACGTCCTTTTAACCACAGCCAGCCCATTACCGGAACATTCTCTCGCTTCCCCAGCTTATGGAGACAATTGGGACAGCGGGAGGGGGGCCAAAGGATGGATAAACCAGCAGGTAGTCGGTAAACAACTACATTCATAAAACTGCCAATAGATGCACCTATAGCGAAAACTATTGCGAAAACTATCGACGTTGTCAAGGCAGCGGATACTTCAACCATATCCTGTGTGACTTGCTATTTGCTATTGCTTCATACCATAGAACTAAGACCAATGACCGATTTAATTAATATTTATTAATAAAAGTCTCCTTCTAGTTGACTCAAAGGCACAAAGCATTCAGTTGGTAGAAGGACAGGTTTATCACTAAAGATTAACTTTCCTCTGAGGGTATATCTGTCAATGGCTACACCAGATGGCTGTTGATCTTGGTATGGATGAACTTCGTAGTAAACCCGGTAGATGTGCTGAGCTGCTCTCAAAACCGTAGGATCTATCAGCTTCGGTAGCTCAAGCCGAGTTTGGTAGTTTTCTTGTCTTTGTTGTGATGTATACACCACACTTTTTACCCTATTATTTCAGTTTGACTTTAATGCAATCACGCCTTCACGGCAAGGGGGTATTTCCGCAAAAGGGCACTGATTAACCAGGGGAAACCAACAGATTTTCCTGAGTTATGATAAGTAACAGCAGGTTTACCCCATAAAATCAAGGGATAATATCAAGATTCTTCTAGGCACTGAATTAGAGACTCTCCCATAGCACGACAACCTAAGAGATTCATGCCTTCTGAGATGATATCTCCGGTGCGATCGCCTTTATCTAAAACCTTTACAACTGCTTGTTCAATGCAATCTGCTGCTTCAGGCTGGTCTAAGCCGTAACGTAACATCATCGCAGCACTGAGTACCATCGCTAGGGGATTAGCTTTATCTTGACCCGCAATATCTGGAGCCGAGCCATGAACCGGTTCAAAGACTCCAGGGTTAGATTCGCTTAAACTGGCAGAGGGTAACATGCCGATACTACCGGTAAGCATAGCAGCAGCATCCGATAAAATATCCCCGAACATATTACCGGTAACAATGGTATCAAATTGTTTCGGAGCTCTGACCAATTGCATAGCAGCATTATCCACGTATAGGTGAGACAGTTCCACATCCGGATATTCTGCTGCTAGGGTTGTAATGCGATCGCGCCACAACTGGGACACATCCAACACATTAGCTTTATCCACCGAACACAGTTTACCACCGCGTTTTTTAGCCGTTTCAAACCCTACTCTACCAATGCGGTCAATTTCGGCTTCGGTGTAAGCCATAGTATTGACTCCCCGTTTTTCCCCAGTTTCCTGAGAAAAAATTCCTTTAGGTTGTCCAAAGTAGATCCCACCAGTCAGTTCTCTAACCACCATAATATCTACCCCTTCAACCACATTTCGTTTCAAGGTCGAGGCATCAATCAGTTGGGGGAATATTGTCGCTGGTCGGAGATTAGCAAACAATCCTAACCCTGCTCTTAATCCCAACAATCCGGTTTCTGGTCGTTGGTGGCGGGGGAGATTATCCCACTTGTAACCCCCAATGGCAGCGAGTAAAACCGCATCACTATTGCGACATAGTTCTAGTGTATCAGTAGGTAGGGGTTCATTAGTAGCATCAATAGCTACGCCACCGATTAGGGCCTCGGTAAATTTAAAATTAATATCGAATCGCTTGCCAACGAGGTTCAATACATCTACAGCTACTGCCATGATTTCTGGGCCAATCCCGTCACCAGGTAGCAGGGTAATGCGGTAGGAGTAAGTCATAGTTAGTTTGGTCGATGCTTAAGTATAGGTGTGGTGGGTATAAGTTATAGCGTTCGATACTATAGCATCTGGCCGGTATATCAGGGTAATTTTTTGATCAGCAGAGTTGGCAAGGGATAGGTTAAGGGATGTAACCGATGTAACCGATAGATCAGACTTGGCCACCAGGGAAAAGTCCGGAATGAATCCCTAAGCTAGGGATAACTGATAAAAATGAAGAACTCAAATAATCAATAATAATTCAAATAAATCTAGCTAAGCTCAACCGCCCTAGATCAACCCATAGATCAAGAATAAAGCGCTAGGCTGGAAAGAAACCAACATCTGAATTTCCCTTCGCGGTCCGACCCCGCACTTTTTCAAAGCTAAGCGTGAATGCGGACTAATAGGAGGCTTTGCTCTTATCCTATATTGGCTCAGACAGACCTTAGTCTTAGGTAATTTAAATAACTAAAACCAGACTCTGATGGTAAAAGAATTGGCTATTGATATCCGTGGACTCACCAAGCAATTCGACCGCCATGTGGCTGTGCATGAGGTGGATTTGCAAGTGGAAAGCGGTGAAGTTTACGGCTTAATTGGACCGAATGGTGCTGGGAAAACCACCCTGATCCGGATGTTAGCTGCAGCGGAAGAACCTACCACTGGTGAGATTTACATCAATGGTCAGCGTTTGCTAAGAGATCAAAGCAATCCTAGGCTAAAACAGCGTTTAGGCTATCTACCTGATGATTTTCCCCTTTATGAGGATTTGACGGTTTGGGACTACCTAGACTACTTCGCACGTCTATATAAATTACGAGGCTCAAAACGCCGACAACGGTTATACGATGTTCTGGAACTGATTGAATTAACCAACAAGCGTAATAGCTTGATTTCTACCCTCTCCCGGGGGATGAAACAGCGCCTTAGCCTGGCTAGAACTATTATTCATGAACCGATTTTACTGCTGCTGGATGAGCCAGTCTCTGGTCTTGACCCCATTGCTAGAATGAAGTTTCGGGAAATTATTAAGGTTCTCCAAGAAGCGGGGATGACGATTCTGATTTCCTCCCATGTCCTGAGTGATTTAGCCCAACTGTGTAGCTCAGTAGGCATCATGGAATTAGGGTATCTGGTAGAAAGCGCACCCCTAGATGAGTTTTACCAGCGTCTTGGTCGCCAGCAAATTCTGTTGTCAAGCCTAGGTCAGCTGGATGTACTTAAAGGGGAATTGAAAAATAATCCCCTTGTAGAAGACTGGGAGATATTACCAGAACCAGGTCGGATGCGGATTCATTTTTCAGGAGGTCAAGAGGATTGTGCACAGCTATTGCGATCGCTGGTTAAGGCTGGGATTCCCTTGACAGAATTCCAGTGCTCTCAAGAAGACTTAGAAACAATTTTCCTTAAATTAGGTCATCAGCAAGCATCATAGCTCGATCATAGCTGCATGAGAACTAGGAGACTACAAGGAGACTAATAGCGATATGGCACTTAATAATTTAGTTAACCAACTTGGGGAATTGAATCCCCAGGTGTTTCGAGAACTCAAAGGGAGTTTCAAACAGCGCAATGTCCTGATTACAGTGGCAATATCCTTGGTTGGTCAGTTGGTGATGCTGATCGGTTTTGGAAGTCAGCTACCAGTGGCTGATGGTGATCGTACCATTTATAACCGATATTGCACTGGTGTCAAAGACTATTCCAACCTTACTTGCCTACCAGATGGCTTCGGAGGTTTTGAGATTAACTGGTCTCTGTGGTGGCAAGATGTATTTGTCTGGCTGAGTCTTATCGGTATCTTCAGCTTGTTGGTGGTTGGCACCTATATGCTAATCAGTGACCTTTCTAAAGAAGAAAGTCGTGGCACCTTGAACTTTCTGCGGCTAACACCTCAGTCAAGCCGGAGCATCCTAGGTGGCAAACTACTGGGGGTACCAGCATTGCTTTATCTAGCAGTTGGTTTTGCCCTACCATTGCATTTTTGGGCAGCTATTGCTGGTAAAGTCCATTTGCTTGAGCTTTTAGGATTTTATACCGTTCTCGGTACCAGTTGCCTATTTTGCTATAGTATGGCGCTACTATTTGGCTTAGTTAGCAGATCTCTAGGAGGTTTCCAAGCTTGGTTAGGTTCTGGTGCTGTACTCATCTTTGTGTGGATCACGACCATGGTGATTCATGACAGTGGTGTCAGCCATTACCCAGCCGACTGGCTAACTTTGTTTAATCCCACCATGGTCTTACCGTACCTGATTGATTCTAATTCCTTTGATGGGAGTAGGATTTCTACTTATCACCGTAGTTTCCAAGATTTGCGCTGGTTTGGTATACATATCGGTGTCAGTTTCTGGACTATGGCTGGTTTTATTGTCCTCAACTACGGTGTTGGGAGCTACTGGCTTGGGCAAGGGCTAAATCGTTGCTTCCATAACCCTAAGGCTACCCTGATTAACAAGCAACAGAGTTACTGGCTAACCGCTAGCTTGCAAGCGGTGATTTTAGGATTTGCCCTCAACCCTCAATACAAGAACTGGGGTGGTTATACCCATGGCTTGGAAGAGAATTCACAGATGCTGCTGGTGTTCAACGTGCTGCTGTTTTTAGCTCTGATTGCTGCTTTGAGTCCCCATAGACAAACCTTACAAGATTGGGCCCGTTACCGACATCAGGATCGGACTTTCCGCAAAAAAGGAGGGGTGATAGCTGACTTAATCTGGGGTGACAAAAGTCCCGCTGTGGTGGCAGTGGCAATAAATTGTGCGATCGCATCTGCGATGTTGCTGACGTGGATATTACTTTGGCCTGCCAATGAGTACAAGATACCTGCCCTTTTCGCACTGTTGCTCAATAGCAGTCTGATCATGATTTACGCCACAGTTGCTCAGTTAATGCTGTTGATGAAAACACAGAAGCGAGCCGCTGGTGCAGTAATAGCGGTAGGAGGATTGATTCTCTTACCACCCATCCTGTTCTGGATTGGGTCGATGACTCTCTATGAGACTCCTGCTATATGGCTATTTTCGGTATTTCATTGGGGTATTTTGCCCTATGCTAATGGAAGTGTTTTCTTGGCCATCATTGCTCAGTCCCTAGCCCTAACGTTATTTAACGTACAGCTAGGAAGACAATTGCGACAAGCAGGAGAATCAACAACTAAAGCCTTGCTTTCTGGAAAAACAGAGAAATATCAAGCGAGAGTTAGCCACCTAATTCATTAGGTGGGCGTGGAGCGAGCCGGGATAAATCCCGGCGCTCGTGTTCAAGGTAGCTTTCCGTTTCTCCCTAGATATTCGACATATTCAGAGAGACTTAACCCAGCAGATTTTGCCAGTTCTTTTAGGTTGTCCCAGGCTAGCTTGGTTACCTTCACACTGTAAGTTTTTTTACTTTCGTTATATATGCTTGGTCTGCCGACTCTTCTTTTTGGTTTTTCTGGCATTTGCTTGACATTTTAATTACGGTAGTATTTTTTTAAATAAACATAGCAAAAAGGTCGATGCAAATGTATGGTTGCCAACAACATTTTATAACTACGACAGCTGAAAATAGAGCGATAATAGAATTTATCTGCTCAGAAGCTAACAAGCTAACCAATTGCGGAATCTATTATTGTCGTCAAATATTGTTCAAAGCCGGTAAATACCTTACAAATGCCGATTTGGATAAGATAATGAAGACAAATGTTCATTTTAAGGCAATGAGGTCAGCTTGTGCGCAACAAACGCTGCACGGAGTTATTGAGTCTTTTAAGTCTTATAAAGCCTTAAGCAAGTTATACAAGAAAGGTCAACTAGCGATCAAGCCTAGAGTTCCTAGTTACCGAAAGAAGGGGGGTTTGGCTGTAGTTAGTTATCCTGCTCGGTGGGTAAAGCTAATAAAAGGCCATCTCAAATTCACATTAGGAAAACAGGTTAAAGCTTGGTTTGGGATAGACCATTTCATCCTCCCTATGCCTTCTAATCTTGATTTCAAGTCAATAAAAGAGTACCGCTTTGTTCCAAGGAATGGGTGTTTGTATCTAGAGTTTGTCTATGAACGACCAGCTTCTGAACAGGTTCAATCAACAGACGAAGTGTTAGGTATTGACCCCGGTTTGAATAATTGGTTAACCTGTGTGTCTACTACAGGCAAATCATTTATCTTGGATGGAAGGAAGGTCAAATCTCAAAATCAATGGTACAACAAACGTGTCGCTGCGATTAAAAAAGGGAAGAGCAAGGATTACTGGGATGAGACTCTAGCTTATTTGACCGATAAACGCAACAGACAAATGCGAGACAACGTTAATAAAGCTGCTAGATTTATAGTTAACTGGTGCTTAAGTAATGACGTTATTACAGTTGTATTTGGTTGGAACAAGCGCAATAAAGACAGCATCAATATTGGAAAAAAGAACAATCAACAGTTTGTTCAGATACCTACTGCTAAATTAAAAATTCGAATAGAACAGTTATGTATTGAGTATGGTATCAAATTCCTTGAGACTGAAGAAAGTTACACCAGTAAAGCTAGCTTTTTAGATCGTGATTTCCTACCTGTGCTCGGCGCAAAACCTGTTCGCGAAGCGTGCCCTTCGGGCTTGGGGTGGGCAGCAAGCGGAAAGAGAGTGAAGCGTGGACTTTATCGGTCTGCAAAAGGTGAATTGATTAACGCAGATTGCAACGGAGCTTGCAATATTTTAAGAAAAGTAGCGACACAGCTAGGGAGATCCCTAGCCGAGGTCGGTAGAGCAGATTTGAACCTGCCACAACGATATAGATTAGACTCATTGTCTAGATCCTATCGTGAAGCGTCACGTTCGCGAAGCGAGTCCAAAGGACTCAGCGTGGTTTCAACCCGCAAAGTGACATCCGCTTAGAATCTACGCTTTTCAAAACGTAGAGAGTTCAACCAATTACCAGTCACTGCTGATTAAGTTTTTTAGTTTACCTAAGGGTCGTTTGAACCCTTAGGTCGCGCGTCGATCAACTTTCCTACCCTAATCAAGGACTAGATTATCAAAGGGTTTTTTATCCTAATTATCGCGAAACATTTAAACAACAAATCTACCTTGGAGTGTTTAGCTTTATCCCAAGGCTTCGCTCCTTTTTTTTTTATAATTAAATAAGCATTCAAATCGACTAACAACCAATGGAAAATCTTAAAGTCGAAGCTCAGCTCTCCTACGACCAGTTACTTAGAGCTGTTGAACAACTGAGTTTATCTGAACTGGAGAAAGTTGGAGCATACATCATATCCCTTCAGGCACAACGCAAAGCCCCCAGCCTTTCTTCAGATCAGGCTAGGTTGCTAATTACTATTAATCAAGGTGTACCAGCAGACATTCAAAACCGCTACGATGAACTGATTCAAAAACGAAAAATGGAGACGCTGACAGCTGAGCAGTATAAAGAACTTTTGGCTTTAAGTGATCAAGTGGAAACTATCGAAGCTAAACGTGTCGAAGCCATGGCAGAATTAGCTCGTTTACGTCAAATATCCTTAAGCACCCTCATGGCAGATTTGGATATTCATCTCCCTGGTAATGTCTGATAAATCAATTAAAGCAAAACATAGACAAGCAGTTGAATCACGAGCTCAAGAATGTTGTGAATATTGTCGGAGCCAAGCTCGCTTTGGCCCCCAATCTTTTTCGATCGAACATATCCAACGTCTAAGTCGAGATGTAAAAACTGAACTCGATAACTTAGCCCTAGCCTGAGGTGCGAAAAATAATTAGATTTTGCAAAACTATCTAAAATCCTACTGGTTTAATTGGGGACTTTATTCACCATTAAAATTAGTCCTTACTTATTTAGCACTAAAAAAAATAATAGGATAAATTAAATTATAAATTTTTCCTAAAGCATAAC
>NZ_JAAHGN010000162.1:0-9901 GCF_010672485.1 Moorena sp. SIO2C4
TATCGCCCCCCTAACGCACCCTACACAAGATTTTCAAATATGAGTAACTTTGTCAATGTAAAGAGAGCTGAAGTCAATGACCGATGAAAACATTTCCCGACCGAATCCCCAAGAAGCTGAGACTTTATTGGCTGACCTATTTGAGCAAGTGAAAAAATGGGAAAGTCCCCTGGATGAAAGTACAAAGCTTGGTGTAGGTGGAACCGCCGTTAAAAACTTGCAGGAAAGTAGAGTTATCTTTGGCAATCCTAGGGATAAGTTGATATTACTTACCGAAGACCTATTTGAAGAAACTGAAGAGGGATTGACCAATATTTATCGACAGCAAATGCGTGATGCATTTGATTTCTATTACATGACTGTGACTGTCGATTTGCGTCCTAAACCAGGGGTTATATTTTGGCGATTATGCTGTGAGCTTGACTTCAGTCCCAAAGGAGAAAAAGAGCCCATCGTTCAGTCTATTTTCCCCAAAAGCCAATGGCGACCTGTGATGAACTTCGGGGTGGGCATGAATTTAGGTATCAATAGCAATCTTGATTGGAGTATCGGGATTGATAGCACTGAACTAGCCGAATTTACAACTATTCCTGCGGAGCTCAAAGCTAATGTAGGAAATAAGAACGAACTCAAAGCATTCATTGTCATTCCTGAGTATGCTTACGAAGCTGGTCACTTTGAAATTATTTCCCAAGGTGAAGGTAACTCAAGGTGTTACTGGCGGATTGAAGAGCCGGAAATCCAAAAAATACTGACAGTCCAATTTGCAATTGTCTTTAAAGTGCCTAAGGAAATAAAGTCTATTAATTTGCGCGGGATCGCCTGGGGTGAGCCGGATATGAACTGGTTAACTGCTGATATCCGTGATGTTTTCAGTGATCTGGCAGATAGATTCCAAACCTTAATACGAAATAAGAATAAGGCAGCAATTAAATTCAGTCGTAGTGATGTTAAGGAATGGATATTGAACCTGCCGAAAGCTAATCTTCAACAGGATTTAGCGACTTAAATCGGGTGCATCTTTTGGTTGTAAATCTATGGTAAGCTATCAGCATTCAGCTATCAGCATTCAGCTATCAGCATTCAGCTATCAGTTATCAACTATCAGCTTATGCGTCACAGCGTCGAAGCCTGTGCCACGCTTTTGAATAAAATCGGCTGACGGCTGAAGGCTGTTCGCGTAGCGTGCGCGTAGCACATAGGCTGAAGGCTGACCGCTGACCGCTGACCGCTGACCGCACCTCAAGTAGCGTGCGCGTAGCGCGTATGCTTACCAATTCATCAGCTTTATCTGATCAGACCGCTATGACTAGAGCCAAATACATTTATCGCATCTGCGTGATAAATCCTCGTAGAGTGCGGGTTGAAAAGGAAGAACCTGGAAAGCCCAATAATCGAATCCCTGGAATATTTCGCTATCAGGATAAGATCACCCCAGAAGTCAAGGAGTTGATTGAGAAGGTTCGTCAAAACGGATTAAACGATGCTAACCAGTCGAGGTTTCTGGGAGAAGCGTTGTTTGATACCTTGTTTGATGATGAACTTTGCGATGACTTTATAGCATTTTATAACGAAGTTGTTCACACTAAACAGCAACTGCTACGGGTAGAACTACATATAGATGAGCGAAAGATGCCTGAAGTGGCAGCGTTCCCGTGGGAATTTATGTGTTTACCCGAGAAGAAATACTCAGGAACAATGTGGTTGGCTACTGCACCTGCTTTGGTCTTCTCGCGCCTGCCCTCACAGCGGATTTCAGCACCACCGATGGAGTCAGGGGCAAATGAAAAAATGCGGATTGCCTTAGTTGTCTCTGCACCCACAGATTTAAATCCAGTTGCCTACGAAGAAGTACAGGCGGCGATAGAGACACTAGCCCAGGAACAACCAGAGCAGGTGGAATTGTTACCAGTAGTGAATCCAGCTAGCCGCAAAGCTATTGATAACATTCTCAGGAAAAAGCCTCACATTTTCCATTTCATCGGTCATGGTCGTTTTCAGAATGAAAATGGTGAAATTGCCTTGGTGGATGAATTTGATCAGGCACGGTGGATTAGCGCCAATGACTTTAGTGAGCTATTGAATCAGCATCGACCTAGAATTATTTTGTTGCAGGCATGTCAGGGAGCAATGGAGTCTACATCGAAAGTATCTGTAGGGCTAGCTTCCAAGGTTGTGCAGCAAATTATTCCTGTACTCGTGGCAATGCAGTATCCCGTGTCTAACAGCACAGCTAGCCGATTTGCCTGCCACTTTTATAAACAATTAGCTCAAGGGAAGCCAGCGGATATAGCAGTACAGGAAGGAAGACGAGAAATTAGTCTCCATGAATCAACAGGATATCGGAAACGGGATTTTGCCACACCTGTGATTTTCATGCAAGTGCAAGATGCTCAATTAATTCAACGTCCAATTGAGTCATTTCAACGTCTAAATCAGCCAGTTGTGCTAGACAAGCCAAGCCATAAACAGCTCCATGTAAAGGATGCTCGCCAATCACAAGGGGTCAAACGAGCGCTGTTGATTGGAGTCAGTAAATATGGAAAGGGGTTAAAGCCACTACCTGGCGCAACCAAAGATTTAGAGGAAATCAAAGGAATACTGGATTCCCCACAACTGGGAAATTTTGTTGATGTCAAAGCTCTCAGCAATCCTGATCGACAGGAAATGGAAGAGGCTATTGAAGAGTTATTCGCTAGTTCTGAAAAAGATGATTTGGTGTTACTGTTCTTTTCAGGTCACGGTGTCAAAGATAGCAGCAATCAACTGTATTTAACAACTCGTATTACTCGTAAGAATTCACAGGGGGAACTAGTTAAGACAACAGCCGTTTCTGCTAGGGCTATCCATAACATCATGAATGGTAGCCGCTCCAAGCGACAAGTCGTTATCCTCGACTGCTGCTTTAGTGCAGCTTTTCGTAAGGGCCTACTGGTTAAAGATGATCGCTCCGTCGATCTTCAAAATCAATTAGGAGGAGAAGGGCGTGCTATTCTCGCCTCTTCAACTGACTATTCCTTTAGTCAATTGGACAAACAGCTCTCAATTTACACTCAGTATTTGGTACAAGGCATTGAAACGGGAGAAGCTGATTTGAATGGGGATAGGGTGATTTCTCTGGATGAGTTACATGAGTACATCGAAAATAAGATTAAAGAAACCCTTCCTGTCATGACTCCTAAAATCTATACTGATCAGGAAGGTTCTAAAATTCAGATTGCTAAAGCACCAAGGGATTATAGCCCTGTTTCAGATACTCCTTTAGTTACCCCAGAGGGGATAAAATAAAGTTCAAAAGCAGATAGTTTGATAATACTTAGCTTACCTATGAAAATCCTCTCAAAACTTGTTATAGTTATCGCTATTGTGGTGATTTCTGTTTTGCTGCGTGTGGCTTATTTAGAGAAAGAATCTGTGTATTGTAATGATATAATTGAAGGATTTCATAAAGGTAACAAAAAAGCTACTAATACGTACTATAATGATCAGGAGTTTAAAAGGCGGTGTAATCCTGAATAATAAATTTTATCAGTGATATTGGTCTATAAACACTTAAATTTTTATATTACTTGATTTTGGTTTAATAATTTTACAAATCTGTATCTTTTTTTGTTGATTGGGTTGATTTTGGGTTTTATTTATGCAGTCTTCTAAGTAATCTTTATTAATCGCAAATTCATAATTATTATTATCTAGTGTTATTTTTTCAAAAATGATATCACCACTAGTGAAGGAATCGTTTATCTTAGTTACTTCAATAGATGATTGAAGGTAACCTATAACCGGAGTAGGATCTTCATCATTTGATGGTTGTATGTCATGTAGGGGGACATATGGTGAAAAGCATTGTAAACAAACCTTATCATTAAAATTCGGTTTGTAATTATCCTGACCAACAGCTGTTGTAACTATACCGAGCAGGAGAATAATGCTTACTCCAATAATAACAAGGTAATTTAAAATTTTTCCTTTCATGGCAAAGAGAAAAGTAATGGTTGACTACTATACTCTTCGCTAGCTCTAAATTGAATCAGGATATTTTACTAAGAAACCAAGAAATATCTCCAAAAATTCATGAAATGGCGGTAAACTCGTATAAAACAGTGTTTTACACTACTCAATGTTTATGGTAAGTTAATTCTTTGGTTGAAGAAAAAGACAAAAGGCAAAAGGCAAGAGGCAAAAGGCAAAAGGCAAAAGGCAAAAGGCAAAAGGCAAAAGGCAAAAGGCAAAAGGGGACTTACGCCACATTGACTGGTTTGATGGGATTGGCAGTAGGTCACGCTACGGGATTGGCCTACTGCCACCCTACGCGATCAAGCGAAGCTTCCGCGCTTATGCGATCGCAAAAGAACACTTTGTGATTGATCGATGTGAATGCGATCGCAAAAAGACACCTTGTGATTAATTTGATGTGAATGGGATTGGCCTACTGCCACCCTACGCGATTGACCGTAGGTCACGCTACGCGAACGCATTCACATCCCATCAAGCTGAAATCACTTCAAAATCAGAAATCGTCTCAATCCACACCCGTGCTCCACACTTGAGGGGATCATCTGGACGATACATCACCCGACACGGGCCATTGACCTCCACCGTATGAGCGTAAACATTTTTAGTGCCTCGCTTCACCGTAATTACAGGATTACGCTCCCCGGTCTTGAGATTTTGGCGAATGACTTTCTGATTAACGTGGATCACAGCCTTAGTGTACTCTGTGCGCTTTGACCAGTTCCGTTTTGGTCCGCGAGTGCCAGGAGTGACCACCGGCATGCCATCAAACAAAGGAATTACCCAAGTTCTACCCACCTTATAAGCCCCTTTAACTCTGCCTTTGCCCAGAAGGTAACGGACGCGAGTGGCGGAAACACCAAGTAATTCAGCGGCTTGTGCGGTGGAAATCATCATGGGTCGTAAACCATTGCTTTAACGATATTATTACTTTAACACACTTTTTCGGAAAAGGCAAGGATATAGTAAAACTATTGCATTATCGCTATTTCAGGGCTTGTGGTAGGTTTGGGATATTTAGGTTATTTGGAAGGTTTGGGAGGTTTGGGAGTGCTGAAAAACTATTGCATTGTCACAATCTCAAGCAGTAGGGGCAACTGGGATTAGTGGGATTAGTGAGAGGAGTGAGATAAAAGTGTTATCAAAAACTATTGCATTTTCACAATTAAATGCTAATACCAAGTTGCATGGCCAACGGCTGAATACTTACTTAAAAAAAATCAAAAATAATTATTTCCAGATCCGCTGTTTCCTATTTCCTACTCCCTTTGCTAAAAACTAATTGTTAAAATCGTTGATAACAAAATTTTTGGCCGAAACCTTACTTAGTCAGGGATTATATAAAAAATCTCTAGGCTCAAGGTTAATAAAAAACTAAAAAAATTAAGTTAATATTAAATCTAGGTTAACTTTACAAAATATTTATACCCTACTCAGATAAAATTACACTAAAAATTTACAGCGACTTCAAAAACAAGCTTTAACCAAACCTTATAATTATGTTTATATAAATACAATCAAAATTTAACCTGGAAATGAAAACCTTACTAAGGGAGGTCAGCCAGTTTCAATCATCACGTAAACCTAGGCCAAGGCGATTTAAGGTTGGCAACAATTACGTACTAGGTGATAGCTGAAAGCTGAAATGCTGACACAATTTAGCTAGTTTCTGTGCTTCTAAGTCTCTAGATATAAAAACGCTAAATTCGAGAGTTTTAGTCTCGTTGATTCCAGGATTTTATGAAATTAAAAGGATTTGCATCTTTACCAGCTGATACCTTTGCAGAGGGACCCCAGTCTGGTGCAGACAATGGCAACGGTGAACCGATTTCTGCCAATGGTCGCACCGGTCCGTTTGATGGACAACCTGTTCAAGGCTTTAGTGGTGTTCAGTTTGCTCCTAGTGGGGGTGGCTCTTTTTGGTTTCTATCAGATAACGGTTTTGGAGCCCAACAGAATAGTGCGGATTACCTACTCAGACTCTATCAAGTTAACCCTGATTTCAAGGGTGCAGAGGATGGAGATGGTAGTGTAGAGATTGAAGGCTTTGTTCAACTGTCTGACCCTGATGGCAAAATTCCTTTCAAGATTGTCAACGAAGACAGTAGCGGACGCTTTCTGACCGGGGCGGATTTTGATATCGAGTCTTTTGTGATTGATGCTAAGGGCGATATCTGGATTGGTGACGAATTCGGTCCGTTTATACTTCACTTCGATAGCACTGGTAAACTGCTCGAAGCCCCTATTTCTACTCCCAATATCCCCGGGAATACCACAGGGGAATTTGTGCGATCGCCTCAAAACCCAGATTTACAATTCAATAGCCTCAATGGTGATCCTCCTCTAGTGATTGCACACCGGGGTGCTAGCGGTGAGCGTCCAGAGCATACCTTAGAAGCTTACGCTCTTGCCATTGAACAAGGGGCTGATTTCATTGAGCCTGACCTAGTAATCACCAAAGACGGTGTCTTGATTGCTCGTCACGAACCGTTGCTAGATGACACCACTAACGTAGCTGATGTATTTGGTGAAGACCGCAAGTCCACCAAACTGCTGGATGGTGAAGAAATTACTGGTTACTTTGCTGAAGATTTTACCTTAGCAGAAATCAAGCAACTGCGTGCTGTTCAGTCTCGTGACTTCCGTAGTGATGAGTTCGATGGTCAGTTTGAAATTCCCACTTTCAAAGAGGTTATCGAACTACTCCAGCAGGTAGAAGCGGAAACTGGTAAAAAAATCGGTATCTATCCTGAAACCAAGCATCCTACATTCTTCGATGACCAAGGCTTATCCCTAGAAGAGCCTTTAATCGCAACCCTACAAGAAACTGGTTTTACCGACCCCAGCCGGATTTTCATCCAATCCTTTGAAGTAGCTAACCTAATTGATTTACAAAATAACTTGCTACCTGGGGCTGGATTGGAAAATCTACCCCTAGTACAGCTCTACGGAGATGTAGACGATCAATTCCTAAATGCTGGTGGTGGCGGTTTTTCTGCTCCCTACGATATTGTTGCTAATTTCAGCAAACCTGACTTTACCGCAGAAGAGGCTCGGGCTACCTACGGCGATTTAGTTGACATTGTTCCCGACTTTGGTGCTGATGTCACTGGTGATGGTATTCCCGATACCACTTACCAAGATTTAGCCACTCAGACAGTCTTTGACTACATTGGCGCTAACTACGCTGAGGGTGTTGGTCCTTGGAAAAACAGCTTTTTGCTGCGGGAATCGATCGATACTCCTGTTGATGGCAATGGTGATGGCATTGCTGAAATCACTACCCAGCTCACTGGTGAAGTTCGTCCTTTCATCGATTGGGCTCATGATGCAGGAATGCAGATTCACCCCTACACCCTACGTAATGAAGAGCGCTTCCTGACCCTCAACCCTGATGGTACCCCTCAAAGCCCAGAGGATGAGTTCCGTCAATTGATTGAGCTTGGAGTAGATGGTTTCTTTACAGACTTCCCAGAAACTGGAAGAATTGTAGTTGACCAAGAAACTATACTGCCTAATCTATCTAGGTCTCGCGGATTTGAGGGCATGGCATTTAGCCCTGACCGCACCACCTTGTATCCCCTACTCGAAGGTGTAGTAGATGGGGACCCAGAGGATGCTCTACGCATCTATGAGTTTGATGTTGCTTCCAGTGAATACCAAGGTCTGGTAGGATTTTACCGTACCGATGTTCCCGGTCATCCGATTGGGGATTTTACCCCCATCAATGACAACGAGTTCTTAGTCATAGAGCGGGATGGTAAGCAAGGAGCGGAGGCTCAGTTCAAGAAAATCTTTAAGATTGACTTGTCTGAGATTGATGAAAATGGCTTTGTTGCCAAAGAGGAAGTAGTTGACTTGCTCAACATTCCTGACCCAGATGATGTGAACGGGGATGGTGAACTCACCTTTACCTTCCCATTTGTCACGATCGAAGATGTATTGGTGATTGATCAGAATACGATCTTAGTTGCCAATGACAACAACTATCCCTTCTCCGTAGGACGGGGTCCGGATATTGATAATAACGAAGTTATTCTGATCGAATTAGATCAACCCCTGGATGTAGATCCTTTATTAGGTCTTCCAGCCCCCAACTTTATTTCAGGTACTCCAGATAGTGATGAAATTGTTGGCGAGTTAGGTAACGATTTCATTACTGCTGCTGAAGGCAATGATACCGTTGATGGCGGTCTGGGCAATGACCTGATTCAGGGTGAAGCTGGAGATGATGTATTGCAGGGAGACTTTGCTGATAGCACCATTGGCGGAGATGACGTTATCTTCGGTGGCTTAGGCAATGACCGGATTAACGGCAATCTCGGCAATGACAAACTCTACGGTGGTGCAGGAGATGACTTTATCTTCGGTAATGAAGGTGATGACTTAATCCGAGGTGGATTAGGTAATGACTTCTTGACTGGTGATGACTCTTCTGGTATTAGCGGTAGTGATACCTTTGTCTTAGCTGCTGGGGAAGGTACAGATTTCATTCTCGATTTCCAGGCAGGAGTTGACTTAATTGGTTTAGCCGATGGTTTGACCTTTGGTCAGTTATCCATTGAACAAGATTCGCAAAATGCTCGCATTAGTTTGGAGAATCAACTATTAGCAACTTTTGCGATCGCTAATCCTCTAACAGAGGCTGATTTCACGATCATCTAATCCGTTGTAAAACCGGGTAATTAAAGGATTACCCGGTTTTTATTATTTGGTAATACGCAATACTGCGTGGGTTAAGGATCCCCCTCCCGTCCCCCTTAATAAGGGGGAAGCCAGAGGAGCCATAGCTATTGTTCCCCCCTTGCTAAGGGGGGTTAGGGGGGATCTCCAGGAATTGAACTTCCAAAACCGACGCAGTATTGAGGTAACTAAGTTGATGACTGAGGTGCTCGAACTTTAGGTATAAAAAAAATTAATATGTCTAATCTTGACGTTCGCTTTTCTAGCTTTAACGCTTCTTTGAATCGCTCCAATCAAGGGGATTTAATTCAAGATTTATCTACTTATGATAATAACCAAGCCAAGGCAGTGGCTGAAATTATTCAGCGTGCTAATCCGGATGTATTGCTAATCAATGAATTTGATTTCGATGAGAATGGAGAAGCGGCCAAACTTTTCCAAGATAACTATCTTTCGGTTAGTCAGAATGGTGCGACAGCGATTGACTTTCCCTATGTTTATCTCGCACCTTCTAACACCGGGATTCCCTCTGGATTTGACTTAGATAATAACGGGGAAGTTGGCGGGGGTAATGATGCGTTTGGCTTCGGGTTCTTTCCAGGACAGTTTGGGATGGTGCTATTCTCCAAACACCCGATTGATACGGAGAATATACGCACCTTTCAAAACTTCCTCTGGAAAGATATGCCAGATGCGTTGCTTCCTGTAGATCCAGTAACTGGGGAATCCTGGTACTCTGAGGAAGAATTAGCTGTATTCCGCCTCTCTTCCAAGAGTCACTGGGATATTCCCATTAATATCAACGGTGAAACGGTTCATGTTCTCGCTAGCCATCCTACTCCTCCAGTGTTTGATGGTCTAGAAGACCGCAACGGTACCCGTAATCACGATGAGATTCGGTTCTGGTCAGACTATATCACTCCCGGAGCTGGGGATTACATTTATGATGACCAAGGAAACTTCGGTGGTCTGTTGGCAAGCGATCGCTTTGTGATCATGGGAGACCAAAATGCTGACCCCTTTGATGGGGATAGTACTGATAATGCCATCCTGCAAATTCTAGATAACCCATTAGTCAACACCTCTGTTACACCCTCCAGTGAGGGAGGGGTGGATGCTAGCAACCGCCAGGGATTGAATAACCTGACTCATGGAGGTAATCCAGCCTTTGACACCGCTGACTTTGGTGAGGAAACTTTGGTGG
>NZ_JAAHGN010000163.1:0-9892 GCF_010672485.1 Moorena sp. SIO2C4
GTCCGAGTAGTGTTGGGGGAAAATACTCGTCTCGGTACCGGACGCCGTGGTTGCCAGTGGGGATTCCCTTTGGTGTCAAACAATCCCCGAACCACATGGGGAGTCACTAGCTTACCACCATTGGCAAGGGCACCTAGCATCTGAGTTAGCTGAATTGGGGTTAAGGAAAAACCTTGACCAAAGGAAGCCGTAGCTGGTTCAATTGGCGAAACTTTAAACTTGTACTTACTTTTGAGCTGTCCAGCGGTCTCAGCTGGTAACTCAATTCCTACTTTTTGCTTTAAGCCTAGCTTCTCTAACCAGTCATAGTAAACCTCAGGTTTCATCTTTCTGATCATCCGCACCATGCCCACATTGCTGGAATGTTGCAGAATCTTGCTGGGATTGATCATGCCCCGAGCGCCTACTGATTTATAGTCATGGTTGAGAATCGGCCATGCGCCAATTTGAATCTTGCCAGTGTCGTTGAACAAGCTTTGGGCTGTAATGGTACCAGTTTCTAATGCGATCGCAACGTTTAGGGGTTTGAATGTAGAACCAGGCTCATACAAGTCTGACAGCGCCCAATTTTTAAACAAACTCACATCGAATTTGGAGTACTGATTGGGGTTGTAGGTTGGCTCACAAACTAGGGCTAACAAGGAACCATTGTGTACATTCATCACTATGATACTGCCACGCTCTGCATTAAACTTCTTGATGGTTTGCTTGAGGGCAGAGCGAGCCGCTCGTTGCAGGCGAGTATCGATAGTTAGTTGTAGCCGCAGGTCATCAAGGTGCATGAATCCTTCTGGCACATGACCTGGCATCAAGGCTCCATTCCCAGCACGGCTCAGTCGGATGTTTCGGATCTCCCGTTCTAGGAACTTTTCTTGGGTGTATTCTAGACCCGCTTGACCCCGATGATCGAAAATGTTTACATAACCCACCACATCCGATGCCAATTCATTTTGGGGATAAAAGCGGGAGTATTGTCGAATCAACTCTAAACCATCTAAGTTCAACCGAGAAATTTGGTCAGCGATCGCTTCTGGGATCGTATTGCCCAAGCGAATACCACTCTTGCGTTTACCGAACCGCTCCTCCAAATCTGTTGGTGTTTTTTTGATCATCGGAGCCAGCAAAGCAGCAATTTCCTGTAAGGATTTTTTGAACAACTTCGGGTGAGCATACAATGTATAGACAGGTCGGTCGATGGCTAAAACATTCCCCTTCCGGTCAACAATAGGACGGCGAGGTACAAACGGCCGCATATATACCATTTGCTGCCGCCGTGCTTTTTCCTCTAGGGACGATCCCTCTGAAACTTGCAAACGGTATAAATTTAGCAACAGCCCACTGCCGCCTGCCATCATTATTACCCATATCATTAGCAGTCTCAAACGGTTGTTTCCCAGTGACTTACCGGGTTTCATAGGGGTTTACGTGACTATCATTGTTTAACAAATATACCTAAATAAATATACTTAAACAGACACACTTAAGTGACATACTCCCGACACTGGCCTATCGGCACAGTGCGGGCTTCTTACCAACACCACCCAAAGGTATCGGCTTTCGCCGACGCTGCGCGAACGGTTACTCGGTAAGCTTTATTAACGACACGGGATGCCCCTCCGCGCCGGAACAATACAAAAAGTCTTGCTTTTAGTTGGCAGGTGGCGGTTAGCTCTTAATTTATCTTCCCTACCATCTCTAGTCTATCACATTAGACCCTATGCCTAGGCACAAAACTAGTAACCCAGGGGTGTTATTTTCTTGGGTTTTGGCTCAGGAGGTTTGGTGAAAGCGGTAAATGGCTGGCGCTGAGGACGTTCAGGAGCTCGTTTCATAAAAATTGTATTACTTGGATTGGGAGTAACCAGCCCTGTAGCTGGATTTTCAGCCTGTTGAGCGAGTTGATCTTTGATCACTTCCGTTGTTGCTGTCATATTGCGCTCATCTCTTTGCAGCTCCTCTAGCTTACGATACTCTTGGCTCCATTGTTGCTGGCTGTAAACTGTCCAAGAATAAACCGTGACCGCAGTAGCAATTAGTGTAAATGTTACTAGATCTGAGCCACGTTTTAATAATAGTAAGGCTTTCAACAAAAATGGTGTTTGCTGCTGCAAAACACTCAGGTTTTCAACCTTTGGCTTAGGGTTTTTCGGTGACATCATAGTATGTGTGGGAGGTCGTGCTATCCTGGAACGTTTGTCTTTTGAAATAGCCAATGATTGCTGAGACCGATTTCTTTGAGTGCGAGCAGAGGGAGGAACAGCATTCATAAAAAACTCCTTAGTTATTGGAAACACCTATGGCAAACCGGTAACTTTTAATCAGGGCAGGAAAACTATCTGATGGCCGAGACTACTGACTGACTTTCTGATGGTGAACCAGAACAGGTGCAGTTCTTAACTGTTTCGGGGTTTGAGCCCGTGACAATGCCTATCCTTTGCCGTTGAAGCAAGACGTAACCAATGCCCATGCTAAAGTTACTGGCGGTAGATTCCTCCCCGTTTAAAGACCTAGTTCTAGAGCAAAGAAGTGGATATTTGACCCTAAGCTAGGAACCTTAACCCTTACCAGTAACCTAGACCTCTGAGGTCTTAGGCTGGTCAGCTAACTCAAGAAGCGCTGCTAACCAGGATTAACTTGGTAGCAGTTATTACTAGCTAGAAAGATGATGCTAGAACGCAACTATCTTAGCATCAGCTCAGATTCAGGAGGAATCCTTAGTTAGCGACAGACGGGGATTTGTGATACCCTAGGAATTATTAGTAAAAATCACAAACAAACCCCTGAGAAAACCCATAACCCTAGCCATCACCCTCAGGTTAGACCAAAACAGGAAACAAATGCGCAAAGTGTGCGCTCGGGTAGCGTGGCCGTAGGCCAATCCCATCAATGGAAATCCCTGTAAATAAATCACACAGCCAAGCTTATAAATCCAGACGCCACACCCACTCGTGAATCGGTTGAGATAGGATTTGATTAACGACTCAATCCTGTTGGTCATGGCTAAATTGTTGAAATTGTTAGGAATTGGCCTAGAATTAACTATCGCTATACTTCTAGTTAGACCAGCTTGGTGTTTACCACCTCCGGAGGATGTACCGGAAGAGGTGTTGAGAACTGAGATTATTATTGAAGCGCGATCGCCTCTTGATGGCAAGCCACTTAGTGCCGCTGAATACGCCCAACTGCAAGATGCCATAGCACAACGCTCAACCAAACCTGGCCTTGACCCCAAGATTAGAGAATTGATTTTTCTGCTGCAACTGAGCGATTTGTTTCGGACAATCCTTCCCTTCTAACGGTGATATTGCCAGACCTGTATACCCTTAATGTCTTCAAGAATTACTCCCGAACAAATTGACCGGATCGTAGGAAACCAACATCATAACCCCTTTGAGGTGCTTGGTTCCCATAAATTTGAGCAGGATGGTAAGGTTTGTTGGGTAGTGCGGGCTTATCTACCAAATGCAGAAGCAGCATGGGTACTTCTGCCAACGGAAAGGAAGTCTTACCCAATGCAATCGGTACACCATCCTCACTTCTTTGAGGTGGAAATTGAAATACCTCGGCTGGCTAATTACCAACTGCGGATTAAAAAAGGCGGACGCGAATGGGTTAGCTATGACCCCTATGGCTTCCGTTCTGCCAAACTAACCGAGTTTGATTTGCACTTATTTGCCGAAGGGAATCATCACCGCATCTACGAGAAACTGGGGGCTCATCCTACAGAAATTGATCGGGTTGAGGGAGTCTATTTTGCCGTTTGGGCACCTAATGCTCGTAATGTTTCAGTCATCGGAGATTTTAATGATTGGGATGGGCGTCAACATCAGATGCGCAAAGGAGCCACCGGTATCTGGGAACTATTTATTCCTGAACTGGGAGTAGGAGCAGCCTACAAGTACGAGATTAAAAATTCCGAAGGTCATATCTATCAAAAATCTGACCCCTATGGTTTCCAACAAGAGGTCAGACCGAAAACTGCTTCTATTGTTACCGACTTGGATGGCTATGAGTGGCATGATCATGACTGGATGGAGCATCGGCGTCACACTGACCCCTTGAGGCAACCGATTTCTGTCTATGAGATACATCTGGGCTCTTGGCTTCATGGGTCCTCAGCTGAACTTCCTCAGGGAGCAAATGGTGAAACCCTAACGGTGGTAACCGTTTCAGACCTCAAACCAGGAGCCCGTTTCCTGACTTACCGAGAACTAGCCCAAAAATTAATTCCTTATATCAAAGAATTGGGCTTCACCCATATCGAAATCTTGCCTTTGGCGGAGCATCCCTTTGATGGGTCTTGGGGCTATCAGCTTACCGGTTACTATGCTTGTACCTCGCGCTATGGTAGCCCACAAGACTTGATGTTTTTGATCGACCAGTGCCACCAAAATGGGATTGGGGTAATTTTGGATTGGGTCCCCGGTCATTTCCCCAAAGATGCTCATGGTTTGGCTTTCTTTGATGGTACTCATCTCTATGAATACGCGGATCCCCGTCAGGGTGAACATCAGGAGTGGGGAACCTTAGTCTTCAACTATGGCCGTAACGAAGTGCGGAATTTTCTGGTAGCTAACGCTTTGTTCTGGTTTGATAAGTACCACATTGATGGGATGCGGGTGGATGCCGTAGCATCTATGCTCTATCTAGACTATTTACGTGGGGATAGACAATGGATACCAAACCAGTATGGGGGTCGGGAAAATCTTGAAGCGGTGGATTTCCTCAGGCAAACTCATCACGTAATTTTTGGTTATTATCCTGGTGTTCTCTCCATTGCGGAAGAGTCAACGGATTGGCCGATGGTCTCTTGGCCAAATTATTTAGGAGGTTTGGGATTTAATCTGAAGTGGAATATGGGCTGGATGCATGATACCCTAGACTATTTTAGCATGGATCCCTGGTTTCGCCAGTTCCACCAGAATAATGTTACCTTCAGCATGTGGTACAACCATGCTGAGAATTATATGCTTGCCCTATCTCATGATGAGGTGGTTCATGGCAAGAGTAATATGCTCGGGAAAATTCCCGGGGATGAGTGGCTCAAGTTTGCTAATCTCCGCTGTCTGTATGCTTATATGTTTGCTCACCCAGGTAAGAAAACTCTATTTATGAGTATGGAGTTCGGTCAGTGGAGTGAGTGGAATGTCTGGGGAGATTTGGAGTGGGATTTGTTGCAATATCAACCCCATAAAAATTTGAAGCAGTTTATTACTGACCTGAATTATTTGTATCGTAGGGAACCAGCGCTTTATACTCAGGATTTTGACCAGGACGGGTTTGAATGGATTGATTGTAGTGACAATCGCCATAGTGTCGTGTCATTCATTCGCTATGCTCACGATTCGGAAGAGTTTATTGTGACAGTGTGCAATTTTACCCCTCAGCCCCATAGTCATTATCGAGTAGGAGTCCCCGAGATGGGATTCTACAAGGAATTGCTCAATAGTGATGCTCGCCAATACGGTGGTAGTAATATGGGGAATCTAGGGGGTAAGTGGACAGATGAATGGTTCTTCCACAATCATTACTATTCCCTAGATTTGTGTTTGCCACCCCTGGGAGTGTTAATTTTAAAGCTTGATGATCAGAAGACTCAAGCAGAGTTGCAGTAGTGGGGAACTTCTGGAAGTGTGGGGAGATGGGGAGATGGGGAGCCAGATCAACAACTTTTCAAAACTTTCCTGTATGGCTACTCCCGATTCCCGATTCTAAATTCTCAATTCTCAATTCTCAATTCCCAATTCCCTGCTGCCCTCAATAACAATATTTCTTACTGTTATTCGGTTTAGGATGATATCTACCCTTGCGCAGGGCTCCGATTAGGGTGGATACGTAAACGCAACGTTGGGTGGTGATATTGTTATTATTATTCTTGGTGATTAGGGTGATTTGTCCCAGTTGTCCGTTGGTGTTTCCTTTGTGGTTAAACTGGACTCGCCATGGTCCAGTATTTGAACAGTCTCCCTTTGGTTTGGCTAGGGTAGTTTCGGATTTACCTTTCTTATTTTTGTCTTTGTAGATGGCAATGGTAGGGCTTAGGCTATGCCAATGGACTTGATCTAAGATGCATGTTTTTCCCATCGCTCGGTGAATTGACCACTGGACAATACCATCTTGTTCTCGAAAGCTAGTTTGCCAGGTCGCTTTGTCTCGTTTGGCGTTGCTTTGGGCAATCCGCATGGCTCGGTAGATTTCGTCTTGGGCTATGTTGAGCTGCAGATGATTGATAAAGGTAAGCCAGCTGGGGGTTGCGATCGCAGCCAATATTCCAACTACTAACACGATCAGAATAGTTTCCAGTAGAGTGAATCCAGCGATCGCACCAGCTCGGGATTGATCGCCCTGTTGGCTATTGAATTGCATGGACTATCACCCTGATTTTAAGTTTGACCTTTGGTTTAATTGTGCCTAAGCTATCAGCTATTAGCTATCAGCGTGTCGCGTATCAGCTATCAGCTTAAGGCTGACGGCTGACGGCACCTCAAGTAGCGTGGCCAAAGGCCACGGCTGACGGCTGAATACTTACAATTGTTGCTTGATATAGTTTGATTTAATTTAATTTTTTGAACGACTAACAGGGAGAATGTTCTGAAAAAAAAAGACCTGAAATAGCGATTTCAGAACTTTTTCGGTTGTCTTTAGTTTAGCTTTATTGTTATTGGGAAGGGATTAGGGAGTAGGGAGTAGTTGCGTAGGGTGCGTGATCAGACGGGCTGGCACTCATTTTCCGCCTCGTCGTCAGCCTTTGCACAGCCCGCCCCGTAACGCACCACCGGGTCTATAAGCTAGTCTCCCAGACTCAACAAACCAGCTTTTTTGTCTACCACTAAGGGTCTTTCCTCTAGCCAGGGTAAACCCAACAAAACTTCAGTAATTTCTGTACCAGCTAATACTGGTATAGTTAATTCTTGACCATCTAGGCAAAACTCAGCACTATGTTGACTCAGGACATCCCTCTTTTCTGTCAGTTTCTAGGGCACCCAAGATAGTTCTTATTATTACACATCGCTTGGTTGCTTCAATAGGGTTATCTTTATCCTTAGAATCAGGAACAGCTACTACGATAGCTAAGCCATTTCCAATGTCTGGATCCTCTAGAACGCCCTGGTTATCAAAGGTAATGGTTTTATCGTCACTTAAACCCGATAATGTTCCGCCAGATTTGTTGTCATCAATTAGGTTTGTAGCAATCCAAACTTGGTCTGGTTTGACCCCTAAATCACCAACTAAACTCTGCCATTGAAAGGTCTCAGGTGTTTGAGCATTGCCCTGATTATCCTTAGCCTGATGAACAGCAGCTTGTGGATCATTGCCGTTCATCCTAAAACTAACGCTATAGCTGAGTTTCTTATTTTTAGCTTGTCGCTGGGCTTCTTGGATAACACTTAATACTCTCTCATTGACTTTACCCACTCGTTGTCGATTCACAAACGCCAGCCAGCTGGGAGCAGCAATTGAGGATAAAATTCCTACTAGTAATATAACTACTATTAATTCGATCAACGTGAAGCCAGCATCCTGATTTGGTTTCCGGCTTAGGGTTTTATGATATAACATTTTTAGTTGAGATGTAAACATATAATTAATAGAAAACGGTAACTACATAAAATGCTATAGCGTTTCTGATATTTATCAAGTACATTCAATCTTATTCCTCCATTCCCCCCTTATTAAGGGGGGTGAGGGGGGATCCTTACTCCCTACTCCCTAAAAAAACGTACCTCACCCAATTCCAAACTGCTATATTAGTTAATATTCAAGAAACCCCGTCCTTCAATTTGCATGGTTACACTAGGAAAATAGCGAGACCGGTCTTCTTTGTATTCATAGTCCTAAGAAACCCCGTCCTTCAATTTGCATGGTTACGGTCGGGAAATAGCTAGACCGGTTTGGTTTGTATTCATAGTCATTTGGATTATTTTTGAGCCGAGCTAAAGCATTCCCTATCAAAAATAATTGGGCAATTCTTTTTTCTGCATCCACACAAGCATAGAAGCCACCGTTTGGTTCACTTGGAACTAGCAAATAATTATTTGGACAATCTGGTGTTATTGCCGTTGCTTTGTTGTCAATGTAATCTACCAAGATTTGAGCTTTAGTAGTGTAAGGAGCATCCTCTTTTGTCCACTGATTCAATTTTTCCTTGAGGCTGTTTCCTTTCTTGCTAAGATCAAAGGATTTAAAGCCTGGGCTAGCAGGTATACCAACTTTATTTACTTTATTTGAAGTGACATCGATGATTTTATCATAAACTTCAAACCGACCAATTCTAGCAATATTTGACCACTTATCATTTTCTTCAGTGATTAAGTAATAGGCAACCAAAGCATAGACAAAGGTATCATTTTTATTGGTAAAGTCGCCAATGGTTTTGCCATTGACTTTGTCTTCTCTATAAAAATACTTCCGCTTCCAGAATACCAGCACAGGTTGACAGTTACCTTTGTTACAACCTGGTGCTGCAGCAACTGGTGGGATTTGGTCTTGGATTCCAGAGTCGTCCGCTGTTCCAGCATTGTCTCTTTCAACTCCAGAAGCATCATAGATATAGACCGCTTGCTCCAAGTCTCTGGCTATGTAGTCCATAGCGGCTTGGATTTCTTGTTCTGAGGTAGCTTTGGCTTGCTCTTTACGGTCTGTATCGACAATAGTAATCATAAATCTTAATAGTGGCGCGATGATCAGTACCGCCACAATCATAGCTACCAGGAGTTCAATTAAAGTGAAGCCGCCATGGTTGACTTTAGGCTTTTTGCTTTTAAGTTTATGGGCGAGTAACTTTCTGAGTGAGCTAATCATGGTTAGGGTTTTTGTTAGTAGTATTTGATAGTAATTACCGTATTCGTTACAAGATTATTTACAACCCCCTAGGCGCTGGCAAAAAAGGCTAAAATCGGGTTTACCTGTGGTAATTTCTGTAGTCATTTCTACTAGGGGGGCTTTGCGATCGCTTAATCCTGGTCCCCTGGCTTTTGCCTTAGCCCCCTTCTCACCAATGGTCAAGTCACCTTTATCCTTAAAGGCATCGGCTCGGTAAACCCGCACCCCCAGAAAGTAGCTTTTATCAATATTATTACTTGGGTCTCCTGATGAAGTGATACTCCGAAATGCCTGGATGATTAAGTCTCTTGGACTTTCACTACTACAGCCACCTTCATCGAGATCTATACAGTAAATACTGTTCTTCTTCTCATTTTCGCAATAGGCATTTTTGTCACAAGTCAAGTTTGATGGTTTAGGAGCCTCAGTTTTAGCAAAGTCACTTCTGTTTTTTCCATCCTCAAGTTCCATTTTTAATTCGTGTTTGGGATGTTCGATGGCTCCAGTCCTTACACCATCGATGTAGGCTCTAGCTGCTTGCACTCCTAGTTCTACTCGTCGCGATTGGACTCGATTGGCCACCCCTAAAACAATCATGGGTGAGATGCCAAGCATCAGAATAGTAATGATCAGCATTGCCATCAAGGATTCCATGATTGTGAAACCAGCATCTGATGATTGACAAAGGGGTTGTTGCTTCTGGGGATTGATCATGATTTAACTATTAATTATTAAGGGAGTCGAAATATGTAGGGTGGGCAGTGCTGGAGTTAGATTGATTTGCGTGCCATAGACTTGGATTGGCACTGCCCACCACCGATGGCAGTTGCGTAGGGTGTGTTAGGGGCGGGCTTGCCATTATTTTTCGCCTCGTAGCCAGTCTTGGGATAGTCCGCCCCGTAACGCACCACCCAAGGTTGGGTAGGCACTGCTCGGTTAATTTGGAGTGTCAGATCCCCCCTAACCCCCCTTAACAAGGGGGGAACCGGAGCCAGATGTAGATGTAGGGTGGGCAGTGCATCAGACCAATTCATTTTCTGGCAAATCAGGGTGGTAGGCACTGCCCACC
>NZ_JAAHGN010000164.1:0-9877 GCF_010672485.1 Moorena sp. SIO2C4
ACCAACCTTCAACCAACCAACCTTCAACCAACCAACCTTCAACCAACCAACCTTCAACCAACCAACCTTCAACCAACCAACCTTCAACCAACCAACCTTCAACCAACCAACCTTCAACCAACCAACCAACCTACCCTAAGGGAATGCCAAAGGCGAACAACCAAATAACTGTAAACCCTTGACAAATAACAAGTAAGGAGCTAAGCAATGACAACGACAGCCGAGAATCCGATTTTTCAGATTGAAAAAAATTATGGTCAGAGTATCTGGATGGATAATCTGAGCCGCACGCTGATTGAGTCTGGAGAACTCAAAGAACTAATTCAAACCCGGGGAATTTGTGGGATCACTTCAAACCCAGCAATTTTTGAAAAAGCGATCGCAGGCAATGCCATCTACGATACCGATATCGAAGCCGGTATTCGTGCCGAGAAGTCGGTGATGGAAATTTACGAATCCCTGGTATTTGAAGACATTTCTAATGCTTGTGATATCTTCAAACCTGTCTACGACGAAACCAATGGGTTAGATGGTTACGTCAGCATTGAAGTCCCACCCACTATCGCTAAAGATACTCAAAGCACGATTTCCGAAGCCCAACGCTATTACCAAGCTATTGGTAGGGAAAACGTGATGATTAAGATTCCCGGTACCCCAGAAGGGTTACCCGCAGTAGAGCAAGCTATCAGTGAAGGCATCAACGTTAATGTCACCTTGCTCTTCTCTGTAGAAAGCTACGTTGAGACATTCTGGGCTTATATCCGGGGTTTGGAAAAACGAGCGGCAGAAGGGAAAGATATTAGCAAGATTGCTTCTGTAGCTAGTTTCTTCCTCAGCCGCATTGATAGCAAAGTGGATGCAAAATTGGAGGAAAAAAGTGCGGCGAGCGATGACCCGAATTTGACAGCGAAGCTAAAGGGAATCGAAGGCAAAGTTGCGATCGCTAATGCTAAAATTGCCTACCAGAAGTACAAAGAAATTATCCAAAGCGATCGCTGGAAAGCTCTATCAGCAAAAGGGGCACAGGTACAACGGTTATTGTGGGCAAGCACCAGCACCAAAAACCCTGCCTACAGCGATGTGATGTACGTCGATGAACTCATTGGACCGAATACTGTCAACACCCTGCCTCCCAATACTATCGAAGCTTGTGCCGATCACTGTTCCCCAGAAAGTCGGATTGAGACAGGTGTTGAAGAAGCTTACCAAACCATCAACTCTCTAAACGATCCTGATGTCAATATCAATCTCAGCCAAGTTATGGATGAATTGCTTGATGAAGGGATCGTTAAATTTGTTAAGCCCTTTGATTCCTTAATATCATCTTTAGAAAGCAAAGTCAAACTATTGGCTACGGTGTAATAGAAGACGTTTAAGGTTTCCAGTTAATTTAGGTTGAAGGTTGTCGGGTGACAAAATGGCTTCGATAGAAAGCTAATGTAAAGTCTTAACCTTGGCCAATAGGCACGCGCGTCGCGTTCAACCTTCAACCTACCCTAAACCAGACCCCTGGGCAAAAATAACCTTTAAGCTTTACCCTTGACCCTGATCACCTTCAATAGGCAAAGATGGTTACTCTGTTAGAAAATCCCTTAAGAGTGGGCTTGCAACAGGAGCGCACGCCAGAACCATTGATTATGGTGATTTATGGCGCGTCCGGAGATTTGACTAAACGCAAGCTTGTACCAGCACTTTACCAGCTTAAACGAGAACGACGGCTACCACCAGAAATTACCATCGTTGGTGTTGCCCGTCGAGATTGGACTCATGACTACTTCCGGGAACAAATGCGGGAGGGAATCGAAGAATTTTCCGACGGGATTCAATCGGAGGAGTTGTGGCAAGACTTTGCCGATGGCCTGTTCTACTGTTCCGGTGACATGGATAAACCGGAAAGTTACCAGAAGCTGAAAGCTTTCTTGGCAGAACTCGATGGTAGACGGGGAACACGGGGAAACCGGGTATTTTATTTAGCCGTAGCTCCCAGATTCTTTACAGAAGCCATCCAGCAATTGGGGGCAGCGGGAATGCTGACTGACCCAGTAAAGCAGCGCTTGGTAATTGAAAAACCCTTCGGGAAGGATTTAAGTTCAGCTCAATCTCTCAACCGGGTGGTACAAAAAGTTTGCAAGGAAGAGCAAATTTATCGCATTGACCACTATCTGGGTAAAGAAACTGTTCAGAATCTGTTAGTGTTCCGCTTTGGTAATGCTATCTTTGAGCCCCTGTGGAATCGCCAGTTTGTTGACCATATCCAGATTACCGTAGCCGAATCGGTAGGGGTAGAAGAACGGGCAGGTTACTACGACAAATCCGGCGCACTGCGGGATATGGTGCAGAACCATTTGATGCAGCTATTTTGCCTAACGGCCATGGAAGCTCCCAATGCTCTGGACGCTGACAGTATCCGTACTGAAAAGGTCAAGGTGATTCAAGCTACTCACCTGGCAGATATTCATAATCTAGAAAATTCAGCAGTGCGGGGTCAGTATTCAGCAGGTTGGATGAAAGGCAAACAAGTGCCTGGGTATCGCGAAGAGAAAGGGGTTGACCCCAATTCCACTACCCCCACCTACGTCGCCCTCAAGCTACTGATTGATAACTGGCGCTGGCAAGGAGTGCCCTTTTACCTCCGCACGGGTAAACGACTGCCGAAGAAAGTCAGTGAGATCTCAATTCAGTTTCGTAAAGTTCCCTTAATGATTTTTAAATCTGCGGCTCAGCAGACTAGCCCGAATGTCTTAACCCTGCGCTTGCAGCCCAATGAGGGAATTTCTCTGCGTTTTGAGGCAAAACGGCCAGGACCAGATTTGCGCACCCGCACTGTAGATATGGACTTTAGCTACGGTTCTTCCTTTGGCGTGGCAACCGCTGATGCCTATAATCGGCTGTTACTTGACTGTATGTTAGGGGATCAAACCTTGTTTACCCGTGCTGATGAAGTGGAAGAAGCCTGGCGGGTAGTGACACCAGCCTTGGCAGCTTGGGATGGTCCGGCTGATCCAGCATCCATACCTCAGTATGAAGCAGGAACTTGGGAACCGAAGGAAGCCGAACACCTAATTAATCGAGATGGACGTCGCTGGCGCAGACTTTAAGTTAGTTAGTCAGTAGTGACTATTGACTAGTGACTACTGACTAATGACTAGTAAGTAATGACTATTGACAAAAAACAAGTGAATTGCTATGGCTACACAATCTCCTCCGGTGCTTTCGATACAACCTCCCAAAGATGTTTCCTTGGGTGAAATTGAAGCGGAACTGCGTCAAATTTGGCAAAGCTATGGTGAAAACGGTGACTCTCCCAGTGCGATCAGGGCAACCACCTTTAGTTTAGTGGTTTATGAACCCGAAGAAACCCAGCAGCTATTAGCAGCACTGGGATATTATTCTGGTCCAATCGATGGTATCCTAGGTCCACGCATGGTCGCTGCTCTCAAGGCAGCACAGAAAGCCTACGGATTGGCAAGAACTGGTAAAGCAGATGAGGCGACTAAGGCAAAACTACGGGAGGAATACAATGAATCTCTCCAGAAGGGACAGAGACAGAAGAATCTACAGTATTCCGGTGATTTAGAAGGATTTGGAATTGCCGATGCGATCGCAGCATCTAACCCCTGTCGCATTATTGCCCTTTGTCCTATTGCCGGAGAAGATGAAGGGGTTAAGGCTCAGGTATCTGCCTCTTGCCCAATTCAAAAGCAAAGCCAGAGTACATTAATATGTTGTGAATACATCACCCTAACTGGTACTGCTGCTGCTTTGGAACGGATTAGCGGTGTTATTTCGGAATTGATGTTAGCAGAACTGCCGAAATTCCTGTGGTGGAAGGGAACTCCTGATCCTGACCATGGGTTGTTCCAACGGTTAGCAGGGCTAAGTAATACAGTCATTGTTGACTCAAGTAGCTTTAGCAATCCAGAGGAACAGTTATCACAAATTTGTGAGCTGATCAATCAGGGAACACCAGTGGCTGACCTGAATTGGGCACGGTTGGCAGCATGGCAAGAGTTAACCGCAGAAGCATTTGATCCACCAGAACGTCGTGGGGCAATCTACGAAGTTGATCAAGTCACCATTGATTACGAAAAAGGCAATGAGGCTCAAGCACTGATGTTTCTGAGTTGGTTAGCATCTCGCTTAGAATGGCTTCCCACCTCTGATATCAAAGAGGGTGGGGATTACGACCTGCGGCGTGTTAAATTTATCAGACCAAACCAGCAACCTGTAGAAGCAGAATTGGCAGCTATTCCCGTAGCTGATGTCGGAGATGTGGCAGGTGATTTGATTAGCCTGCGCTTGGGTTCGACCAACCTGCAAGCTGATTGCTGCACTGTGTTGTGTTCACAAACCACTGGTTGTATGCGCATGGAAGCTGGTGGTGGTGCTCAGTCTTGCCGCATTCAGCAGGTATCGCCCTTGTTTGACCAGAAGACTGAGTTTTTGCTCTCTCAGCAATTACAACGCTGGGGTCGGGAGATGCTATACGAAGAAAGTATGGCAGTGACCAAGGAAATTTTGAAGTTGACGGTAACAAGTTGAAGGTTTCACAAAAGCGTTGAAGGTTAACAAGTTGCACGTTCAATTTTGAGATCATAAACTTTAACCTTAAAACCTTAAACCTTCAATTCTTCAATGGCTTTAATCATCGCTGGTGAACGTAGTGGGGTGGGCAAAACAACAGTTACGCTCGCCCTATTATCGTATTTATCCAGGTGTAACTATACAATTCAATCCTTTAAAGTCGGTCCAGATTACATTGACCCGATGTTTCATCAGCGGGTTACTGGACGTCCTTGTCGGAATTTAGACCCAGTATTAACCTCTGAAGATTATGTTAAAGATTGCTTTTATCGCCATTGCCAGGGAGTAGATTATGCCCTGATTGAAGGGGTGATGGGGTTATTTGATGGAGCATCAGGAAAAGATGATTTTGCCAGCACAGCTCATGTAGCGCGGCTGTTAGACATACCAGTGTTATTAGTGTTGGATTGCTCTCGGTTATCTCGTTCCGTGGCTGCGATCGCATATGGCTATCAATCCTTGGATCCCAGGATTACCATAGCTGGAGTAGTATTGAATCGAGTCGGAAGCTCACGGCATTTGGAATTGCTCAAGGATGCTCTCGAACCATTACACATTCCTGTATTAGGAGAGCTACAGCGTCAGGATAATATAACTATTCCCGATCGGCATTTGGGCTTGATACCTACTGCTGAAATTACTCAACTGGATGCTTTGATTAACCGACTTGCTGATCTAGGACAGAGTTGCTTTAATTGGGAGCATCTTGACTCAGAGTTGAAGGTTAGTAGGTTAAAGGTTGAAAGTTCTTCTGAGTTGTTCGCGCACGCGTGGCCAAAGGCCAAGGTTAACAGGTTAGAGCTTAACTCAGAGTTGAAGGTTGACCGGTTAGAGCTTAACTCAGAGTTGAAGGTTGACCGGTTAGAGCTTAACTCAGAGTTGAAGGTTGATAGGTTACAGGTTGTTCGCGTTCGCGCAGCGGAGGCCGAAGGCCACGCTTTCGCCGTAGGCGACGCTGCGCGAACGCGAACGGCTTTGCCGAAAGCGTGGCCTTTTGGCCAAGGTTCTCTAGACAACCTGCAACCAAATAACCGGCAACCTGTAACCTCTACTAACCAGCAACCTGTAACCTCTACTAACCAGCAACCTGTAACCTCTACTAACCAGCAACCTGCCCTAATCCGAATTGCTGTAGCATGCGATCGCGCTTTTAGTTTCTATTACCAAGACAATCTCGATAGTTTGGAACAGCTAGGAGCAGAGTTAGTGTATTGGAGTCCCCTCACCGATACTACTTTACCTCCTGATTTACAAGGGATGTACTTTGGTGGTGGTTTTCCAGAAGTTTTTGCTCAGCAACTCGCTGCAAATACTAGTGCGCGAGAGTCAGTAAGAACAGCTATTGAGTCAGGAATGCCCACTTATGCTGAGTGTGGCGGATTGATGTATTTAGGGGAGCAGATTACAGATTTTGACGGGAAATCTTGGTCAATGGTAGGGGTATTACCCACGGTTACGGTGATGGGAAAATCCCTTACTTTAGGATATCGACAGGCAACTGCTTTGGTAGATGGACCATTGTTACCTGCCGGAGCAACGGTTTGGGGACATGAATTTCATCGCTCCCACTTGACAGTCATGCCCTCCAATCCCTTGTTTGAGTTACGGGGATATCACCAGAGAAAGGTTGGAGTGGAAGGTTGGCAACTGTATCAGCTCCATGCTTCCTATGTTCATCTCCATTGGGGTAGTTGTCTTGAGGTTCCCCTGGGATTTTTGCAACGCTGTCAGCAGTTCACTTTTGAGGGAATGACAAGTTAGTTAACGACTACACAGGCAATCAGTCTAGTTTGTTCTTTAAAAGTTTATCAAATCAATCTTTGCCTGTTTCCTGTTGCTTGTTGTTTTATTTAACTACTTTTTTTTAACATATTCCACCAGTACCAAAAAATTAATAACGGAAGCGATGCAGCGCGGTCTTGGGGAGGCAGCGCGGTCTTGGGGGTCTCCCCCATGAGCGACTGCCGTGGTTTCCCCCATGAGCGACTGCATCAAGACAGTGATAACAATGAATTGAAGTACTGAAATAGTCAAATATTATCACTGTTCCCTGTTCTCCGTTCCCTGTTCCCTTTAAACCAAAATACTATATCCTCAACTATTCTTCCCTTGCTATATTTTCAGGCAACGCAATAATATTCAGTCTTCCTTGTAAATCCTCCCTAGAATTTATCGGAATTAGATGCCCTAGGTAAGGCTGATATTGAAATAGTTGATAGTCTCTATCTCTGAGAAAATCAGCAACAGCTAGGTTACTACCCCGACTCCCTGCAATATTTTCGTATAGTATCGTTGGGGTAAATTCCGTTAAAATTCTGTTGCTGCCTGTTAAAACTTGCAGTTCATGACCTTCTGCATCAATTTTTAACAAATCAACCTTGCTAATAGCTTCTTGCTCAATCAAACTATCCAGAGTAAAGCAGGAAACCTCCTCAAAATTACCTGGTTTGACCGTTGCTTCTTCATCACTAGAAACAATTTCATTAAGTTCGCTAGCACCATGAAGAGCCAGTTGAGCAGTACCATTGCGATCGCTAGCTGCTCCTGCACAAACTTTCACCCACTCTAACTGATTAATAGTACAGGTTTCTTCTAAACAACGAACACAACCAGAAAACGGTTCAACCGCTAGCACACAGCCTTCTGATCCTACTCGTAAAGCAGCACTAAAAGTGTAGACTCCCACATTAGCACCAACATCAATTACAGTCATCCCAGGTTGGAGCCAGTTGCGCCAAAACTCCATTTCTTTTTCAAACCAGTCTCCTTGAGCAATTAACACACTTGTCACCAAACTCCGGAGACTTGGCTCAACCGCTAATAGTAACTGCTCTTCAAAGGTTACATAAGTAAATGGACTTTCAAGCTCCAATTCAGTCCATTCAAACCCGATTAAATCCGAATATTCGTCCCTAATCTCGCCAGCCCTAGCTAGCCCCATATCTCGCCAATACTTAGCTAAGTCTATCTGTCCTAAATCTCGATAAGCGAGGTATAGGGATTGTATAATCCTAGCCGAATAGGGAGCCAAATTTTTAGCCTGGTGTAAATTAAATAATCCTTCCCATTGACTATTGATCAGGTTGGCAATTCCCAACTTTAAATGAATAGAAGGGGAATCGGAGAAGAGTTGAACAGCAAGATGGAGAAATCTTAATCCCGTAGCATTATAAAACACCAATTGTGAGCGACATAAAACCTCACTTAACAAAAAAATTGATTGAGCGTAGCCATCCTCAGCATCTAGAATGTGAGCCAATTGCTCATACCGATTATCTGTAAAGTCATTTCCAGGAGGTAGATAAACTAGTCCTAGAGGAATGGATTGCTCATTAATATCAGCAGGATGTAGGGTATTAATTAACGTCGGAAATGCTGTTTGTATCCCCTGCTCCATTTCTCCAGTCATGGCGAAAACTAGAGCTAAATGAGCAGCACACAGGGGATGATCAGACAACTCAATTCCCTGACTCAAAGCATCAAAAGCCATCTCAAGATACATGGCACGTAGGGATGAGTTTTCACATTGCTCAGCTTCAATTAATGCTATTACAGCACAGTTGTTCAATTCTATAGCAGAAGTCGGATTCTCCCAAGAGGTACCTTCAATACTGGTCTCTACAGTAGATAAAGCCTCTGAATCCAGATTCAGACCAGCACTTTCGAGATATTGCCAATAGGAATCAGCATAATTGACAGACATTTCCGCTTTCTCTCAATAAAGGTTCGCTGTACTGTTTATAGCTCTAACACACAGTTATGGGCTGATAGGAAAGACGATCAGGATCTGTTTTTGTTCACCAATCCATTACGATTACTATATGGATTATCCCACAATCTGATCAACAAACCCCCTCAACTTGTATGAATGCGATCGCTTCAACCCTCGAACCAATTGTCGGAAATTCCAATATCTACACCTGGGGAAACCTAGACCCAAGCTGGCAAGAGCGCATCAAACCAGCCATTGCTCCCGACACCCTTCCCGATAGTATCGTTTACCCTAGCACATCCGAGCAACTAGCCCAAGTCATCGCTCTAGCTCATTCGCAACATTATCATCTCCTCCCCTGTGGTAACGGCAGTAAATTAGGCTGGGGAGGTATTGGTAAAGACATTGATGTGGTAGTAAGTACCAAGCACCTCAACCAAATCATTGGCCACGCCGTAGGAGACTTGACAGTTACCGTAGAAGCTGGAGTTAAATTAGCTGACTTACAAGCTATTTTAGCAAAAACGGGTCAATTTATAGCATTAGATCCAGCTAATCCCCAAGAAGCGACCATTGGAGGTATTATTGCTACCGCAGACAGCGGCTCCCTAAGTCAACGCTATGGAGGGGTTCGGGATATGTTGCTCGGGATTTCCTTTGTCCGCAGTGATGGACAAATCGCTAAAGCCGGGGGTCGAGTGGTAAAGAATGTCGCTGGATATGATTTGATGAAGCTATTTACTGGCTCCTATGGCACCCTCGGAATTATCACTCAGGCAACCTTTCGGCTATATCCATTACCAGAAGCAGCAGAAACTATTGTGTTGACAGGTGAAATGGATGGAATTGCCTCAGCTATAAAAACAGTATTAGCCTCAGCCTTGACTCCCACAGCACTAGATTTATTATCCCCTAAGTTAGTCACAGAATTAGGGATTGGTCAGGATATGGGATTAATGGTAAGGTTCCAAAGTGTAGCAGACAGTGTTAAAGAGCAATGTGCTCGAATACAGTCAGTTGCGGAACAGTTAGGGTTACGGAATAGTTTTTATAGTAACGGGGATGACACGAGTCTATGGGAATCATTGGCAAACTCAATCGGGAAATCGCGACAATCCTCAACAATTGTCTGCAAAATAGGAGTATTACCAACTGCTGCTGCTAAAACATTCAACACCCTAGAAAGCTTGGGAGGATTGGGAGTAATTCATGTTAGAAGTGGATTGGGTAAAGTGTGGTTTGATTCCGAAGCAGTTAGTTCGGAAATGATTAAAACTATGCGCAGTTATTGTGAATCTGAACAAGGATTTTTAACAGTATTAGAAGCTCCTATAACCTTGAAGCAAGAGTTAGATATTTGGGGATATCAAGGCAATGGGTTAGACGTAATGCGTGGTATTAAACAAAAATTTGACCCAGAAAATGTTTTAAGTCCTGGTCGATTTGTTGGAGGAATTTGATTTATGGGTTTTAGGGAGTCGGGAGTCGGGAGTCGGGAGTCGGGAGTCGGGAGTCGGGAGTCGGGAGTCGGGAGTCGGGAGTCGGGAGTAGGGAGTCTGGAGTCGGGAGTCGGGAGTCGGA
>NZ_JAAHGN010000165.1:0-9850 GCF_010672485.1 Moorena sp. SIO2C4
AGCCGTTGTTATAGCAACAGTTGCCCATCCAGTTAAGACCCATTTCGAGCGTTCTTACACTCGTCAATAAGGCTAATTTTGGCTCAATGCCATGTAAGCATTCAGGTATCAGCTATCAGCCGTCAGCTTATTTTATTCAAAAGCTGTTCGGTGTAGCGTGCGCTATGGGCATAAACTGTTGCCGTAGCGTAGCCACAGGCTTTTGGCTGATAGCTGATAGCACCTCAAGTAGCCTGTGCCACGCTACGGGAAAAGCTTTTGAATAAAACAGGTAACCATTCATTTAATATGAGTTAAGTCTGCTGACGGCACCTCAAGTAGCGTGAGCTCTTATAGCAGTCGCCAGGGTAATTAGGACATGACAAAAGTCTCAAACTACAGTTTGGCTTGAGTTTAACTTCTGACAAATGACTTCTGACAAATGACTTCTGCTATAGCTCACGGCTGACGGCTGAATGCTTACCTAACAGCTACCAAAAAGATTACCGAAAGATGACAATACCCACCAATAATCCCAAGGAATTTAGACAATTTGAATATTGTGGATGGCAACAGTCAGTAGACCAATACCATTCCTCTTTTTCGTCTCTGACTAGCCAAACTATCGACACTCTGCTCGATAGTGTAAATGCGGCAATGGATATGGAATTACTTGATATTGCCACTGGTCCTGGTTATGTGGCTGCCCAGGCCCAGAAGCGAGGATGTAAGGTGACGGGGGTAGATTTATCAGACGCTATGGTTGCCAAAGCACGGCAACTGAATCCCCAGATCGAATTTTTTCAGGGGGAAGCCGAATCATTACCCTTTGCCGAATCTCGATATCAAGCAGCCGTAATGAACTTTGGAATTTTGCATTTGGCTGAACCAGAAAAGGCACTGGGTGAAGCATTTCGGGTAATTCGTAGCCAGGCCAAGTTTGGCTTTACTGTGTGGAGTAAGCCAGAAAAATCGATAGCGTTGAAGATTATGAATAAGGCGATTGAGACCTATAAAAATTCAGAGGTTACTCTTCCAGAAGGGCCGCCATTTTTTCTATTTAGTGAACCGGATTATTGCTTCAAGTGTTTGCAAAATTTAGGATTTAAGAATCCTTCTGTGCAGGAAATTTACCTACTCTGGGAACTTAGCAGTGCCGATGAACTTTTTGATGCTTTTTATAAAGGCACTGCAAGAACAGGTGGTATACTGCGCGCTCAAACTAGTAAATCCCTTGACAATATACGGGCAGCAATTCACCAGAACACTGCAAGCTATAGGCAAAATAATCGACTGCTTCTGCCTATGTCAGCCCTAGTTGTATCTGCTCAGAAACCTTGAACTCTCCCCGAACTAAAGTAATACCAATTCTTTAAAGTAGGACTACAGATCCAGATGAGGAGATGGGGCACTCACAGGGGTAGGTTTTTTACATTAGGGAACTGATCGAAAAACCTGGGTGTTAATTACTGTTCTTGCCCACCTATTCCCCTGACTTCAACCCCATCAAGCATTGGTGGCACAAAGAGAAGACGGCCATTAGGAAAGAGTTGCCTAAGTATGATTTTAATCTTGACAAGGCAGTCGATGCAGCCTGACAGGATCTGTAAATATAACAGCGCGCAGTGCTATAAAGGCCATCTGCCAATGTGCTGTCACTGAGCATCTTTCTGGAGAATTGCTGGGTAGATTTGCTCTGTTGCTCTGGCAAGCTGGTATCGGTCATCAATTTCTGCCCAGAGTAGATCGCTAATCACCGTATAGTAAACTGGATAGGATTTTGCTGCTGCTATCAGCCCATCAGTTTCATAATTCAGCTTGAGGCTCGTTTTAAATCCTACGGTGGCTTGGGCCAACATACTTTGAAACAAAGGCTGGGATATTTTGGAAATACCGACCAATTCACCGGCAATTTGACTCCCCAGTTCAGCCTTATTTTTAGACATCGCAACGATTGTCTCACCTGAAGTTTCTACATACACTTCATCACCAGCATTGGTTTGACCAGATAGCAAGACGACATTGTCTTTAGGAAAGTTCAAGACTGCTGTCAAAGCACGCTGTTCGTAAATCAGATCTGATTCCAACAACAGAAAATCACCCTCAATCAGATCACGGGCACAATAGAGGGAATACATGGTACCTGATTCGGCATAGTGTGGGTTATGAACCGTCAATATCTGGTCATTAAAACGTTGCTGCAGACGCTCATAAAAGTCAGATAAATGACCAGTGACAATGATGATGCGCTGCATACCGCAGGCAGTCAGGCGCTCTATCGATTCCTCAATAATGGGTTGCTCTCCCAACTGGAGAAACCCTTTAGGAGTCGATTGCCCTAGTTCCTGCAGTCTAATGCCCATACCAGCAGCTAGAATAACAGCTGTTTCTACTTCCATTAGTGTTTATGAATCAAGACATTGAAACGATATTTGCTATTGTCGTAGGCTTGAAGGCACTGATCTTCAGTCGTTACCTGAACCGACTCAGTTGCTAGAACTTGTTGGAACCAGTCCTTGCTGTAGTACAAATGATCGAGTCCCCGATACCTCTCCTCATATTCCGCATCTCCGATGGCTGCTTTCCGGGCACTGATTGCTGCTTCCTGCTTAGACAGATCAGGAAGATCAAGAACGCCGATACTTTTCTGGGCGATTTGAACCATGCCCCGGAGCACCTCTGCTGCATACTCATAGGTTGGAAAATAATGGAAGACCCCCCCTGACACCACAACATCGAATTGACGGTCTCTTGGTAGATCAATGGCTTCTCCTAGGCTGATCGTGGCTTGGGGCATGACCGCTCGGGCAATCTTGACCAAGTTAGCTGAGTAGTCAATTCCCGCGACGGGGTTTCCTTGTTGGTAAAACGGATAGAGAAAAGCACCTGCACCACACCCAACTTCCAACAATGAATCCTTTGGGGTGATGTTGAGCCGAGCCGCGATATGCTTCCCATAAGCCATCCAGCCAGATTCTTGCACACCTGATGACCAGGGAGGATCGTAGCCATTTGCAACCAGCAAAGAAACTAAAGTTGGCTGCTCTGCCTGATCAGCCTGTCTGCGATTCCAGATTTCGTGCCAATTGTTCTGCAATGTCTAATCTTTAAATAGCTCTAAAACAATATGTATGTTACACCCTAATGTATTACTTTGTCTACAGTGAGCATCTCTATTCAGCAATTATGATTTGGGAAAAGATACAAATCATGTTCTATGGTGTTTGTAGAGAACATATTAAAATTTTTATATCAGATTTCTATAAATTATTCATATTGGATTATTTTCTTGACCAGTTTAAGCGATCGCCAACAGAACTGAATAACGTAATATTTATCCGTCACAGTTTACCATAAGTTGCAAAAACTGGATGACTGAGTATTTTTATATCTTCTTCACTTAATGAGGGATGCCATACATCGATAACTAAGACAACTCTTGATTTTTCCCCTTGATGCAATACTTCATGCTCGAAAGAATCGTCAAACGCCATAGCTTTACCTTGGTGCCAAAAGCGCCATTCATTTCCTACTCGTATTTTTGCACTTTCTGGTTCGGGTATGCGCACTCCTAAATGGTATCTCAATCTTAAGTTTGAAGAACCACTATGGGGCAATATATGACTATCAGAAACTAACTCGGAAAACAGCACAAAACCAAAGTTAATACAAAGGGGTAATTTTTCGAGTATTGAAAGTGTTTTTGGGCATAAATATGCTATAGCTTGTTTCTCTCGCCCAGTAGAAAAAATAAATATACCATTCCATTGACCTGACCCCATTAAGCTAACATGATCGGGATGTTCTTTCATATATTCATCTATTTTGTTGTACTCAGATATAATTATTTCGGCATTTTGTTCGAGGATTGAGGTAATTTCATCGTTATCATCAAACCACGGTTTACTGTTGAGGGATGTACAGTACCAAACACTAGGGTTCGGATGGTTGATACCATCTTCTTCCCTGTGGGAATAGTAAATAGTATTGATGTCGTAATTTTTGGCAATCGCATCTCGTTTTCGTTGGAATATGTGTGCGTTAAATATGTGAAAAATTCCGCGCCAACTGACTGCATATTTTAAGGGTAAGTCATACCAAAATAAGTTGTTTAAATTTTCGGATTCTACACCATTTAATAATCTAGCGATATCCCGAGAGTCTTGGATATATTTAATGTATTTTTTCATCGTTAATAGTTATGGTTAATTGTGTATAATATTATCGTTTATAATTCTACCCCCTTGAACAGTTAAGCGGATAATGATGTGATCTACAGCGGTTTGCACTTGCTGTTAGGTACTTTCGTTATCGGTTTTTAGGGAGCAGGGAGCAGGGAGCAGGGAGCAGGGAAGTCGGAAGTGGGAACAGGGAAGAGGGAAAAAAATCTTGTGTACCTGATAGTTATGCAAACCGCCGTAATTTCTGAGGCTAACTTTAAGTTGATCAATCCTGGAGGGGGATAAACTTTTGGAATGGGCATCTTGTTGTGGAACGGGCATCTTGTTGTGGAACGGGCATCTTGGTGGAACGGGCATCTTGCCCGTTATCAATATTTTCGGGCAGGCAGGATGCCCACCCCACTCCTATTAATTGCTTAATTCAGCAACGCCCATAAAACCATATCTATGGTATACCTCAGTGTAATATTATGAGGACATAGAATATCATCGATAACACCGAAAATTGTAAAAACAAAGCCATGATTAAAGAATATGAAAACTATCAGGATACATCCAAAAACTACGACACCACTCGTATCCCAATCGGGGTTGAGATTTTATTAGGTTGCTTTGCGACTACCCCTCGTCCTTTGCCAGAGCAGGTGATCTTGGATGGTGGGTGTGGTACTGGAAACTATATCCAGGCGTTGAAGAGCAAAGTCAATAGCCTGTGGGGTCTAGAATTCAATGGGGGAATGTTGGCGCAAGCAACAGAAAAGTTCCGCAATCACCCCAATATTCACTTAGATCAAGGCAGTCTTATCGATCTTCCCTATGAGAATGAAACCTTTGATGGGATAATGTGTAACCAGGTTCTCCATCACTTGGGTTCCGACGACGCAGCTCAGGAAAATTTTCCTGAACTGAACCAGGTGTTTGAGCAAGCGTATCGAGTGCTGCGTCCCCAAGGCGTATTTGTGTGTAATACCAGCAGTCATCCACAGATTTATGATGGATTTTGGTGGGCTGATCTGATTCCAGACGCGGTATCAAGAATCGCTAAACGTATGCCACCCATAGCATGCATTACTCAGAAATTGGATCAAGCTGGCTTTTGCTTTGGGGGCATTGTTGTTCCAATTCATGCTGTTATGCAAGGTGACAATTACCTTGACCCAGAAGGCCCCCTCAAGCAAACCTATCGGAATGGTGATTCTACTTGGTCTTTGGCGAAGCAAGGGGAATTAGAACAAGCATTGGAGCGAGTTGGAAATATGAACAAGGATGGAAGCATCGTTCACTATCTTGAGCAACGGGAAAGTTTGCGCCAAAAATTGGGGCAAACTACCTTTGTTTATGCCTACAAGAAACAGAGTTGAGAGCCTCCATGTTTTAATTTCTAGAAGGACGTGAATTAACGACCTTTTAGAATCTCCAATGCTATGGGCTAAGGCGCAAGCTTCGCCAATAGCCCGGAGAAACATCAAATGCACACCTCATAGGCACAATACAGAATCTTGATCTTCTCTGCATAATCATGATTATTGGGAAGATAGGGTTGTGGTGGCGAAAGATAGGCTTGTTTTAAAATGCCTTCTGACTCCATCTGTTGCAAGGTAACGTCGAATTTTTTTTGAGAGTGGATATCCTCTCGGTTTGTAAACACCAGATATCCTCCCGGCTTTACTACTCGGCAAAACTCATACAACACATTTGACGTTTCCATATTAGTAAGCACAGCAGTGGAAATGATTCCATCAAATTCATTATCTTGAAATGGCAATGCTTGCTGTATATCTGCTTTATATAAAGCAGTATAAATATTTTTTTCTCTAGCGAGGTCTAAAGATTTACCAGAAATGTCAACTCCAATTATGGTTTGATAACCTTGTTCTAGAAGAGCTTGTCCAGCAAGTCCCGTTCCACATCCGAGATCCAAAATTTTGCCATCGGTAGCAACAAACTTTGCAATCAGTTCAGCAGCAACCTGATGACCAGCATACTGCCAATTCAAGACTTTTTCCTCATACACTTGAGCTAAAGTATCATATTCCTTCTCAACCTCGCTGCTCTCAGTGTTCCATTTATTTGACCACTTTGCTAAGAATTGGGCTTCTTGATTATTATTCATTAACTCTTCTGTTTTTCAAACTATAATTACTTGTATTCTAATTTATATTATCGCCTATTCGTAACTATTTTTATGCAGAATTTTTTTAAAAAATAATGTGATTAGTTTGACTCAAATGATTGAATGATATACTCTCTGGCATCCCATAAATATTGAATGCCAGAAACCCAGATCAATGATTGAGTTATAAGTATGAATAACACAGTCAGATCAGAAAGACTATCACTTACAGGTCTTAATGTAGTTAAGGTAACTACTGCAATAGTCGCGAAACACAATATTATAGAATTCCAACGATTTTCTAAAGGATCGGAATATCCAAAAATTCGACCTTCTAGTAGTATGTGTAAACCAATAACAATAAACAACCATTGACTTGAAAACCCATAAATTTTATACCAATAAAGCCCTACCAACGGATAACCAATATATACGGCTTTTAATTTAGCAATAACATTTGCTTCAATCACAATATTATTTAAATTTAATATCTGTCTTGCAAATGTTGCTAAAAAGTCTCTTGTCAGAGCTAGAAAAACAAACCATATCGGGAGAATTCCCATCTCAATGCTAATGACATACAAGGCTAGGAAACCTATATAGTCTACAATAGGATCGAAATACTTACCGAAATCTGTTTTTAAGTCCTTTGTTCTAGCTAACCACCCATCAACAGCATCCAATAAAAATGCTATATAGAATAACACACCAATATACAGATAGTATTGAGGAGGAACAAGATACCATGAAACAAAAGCTATAAAAATTAAAAATAATCTAAATAAGGTAATGTGATTCGGTTTAATCACGATATCTATAACTCCTTTATTATTTCTTTGATAATCATTTTCCAGTCAACGGTTGTGGAATCTATAATATTCCACAAACCAAATCTTTCAGGTCGTACTGAAGATAGTTGTTTCATTCTTTTATAATTATTTGATTCTATAATAGTATCAAATCCTTGTTTTAATTCTAAGGTTATCTCTAATTTTCGACAATAACATAATAACTGCTCATATAAATCAGGTAACTTATAAATACATCTTATCTTCATAGCAACTAAAGCACCCATTAAAACTAATTGACCGTGTGACATGTCACTATCTGCTGCATATAACTTCTCAAATTCGTGTTCAGAACGGCTACACCAACTACTATCATTTTTCATTAATAAAGAAAATGAGTAAAGCTGTTTGATTATTTCGATTAATGAGTTTTCATTACGTTTCGTGTATTTGTTTATAAATCGTTCAATTTGATAAAAAGGTGTTTGATCAAATTCCTTGACTTTCTTATCAACTTTTAAGTCCTCCCACACATTCAATTTTGATAATAATTCACCCAGAGCACTAATCCAAAATTTATGTGGCATGTGCTTATTTAATAAGGGCAAACAAGCATAAACAGACTGAGGTGCTTTTGATGGATAACTCTGATTATATGACATTTCATCCGCCTTTAACGAACTAAAACTAGATGAAAATCCATCATTGGAAATAGAAGATAACAAAACAGTTAAAGAAATTTTATCACGTTTAGCACAAAGTTTTACAAAATCTATGAGACTTCCCCCCCCAAAAACTAAAAAACGTTGACCACTGGTAGGAAACTTTAATTTCTCAATATTTGAATAAAATAAAGGATATTTTGGTACAATTATCGGTAGCTGATTTTTATTAAAATGCTCGTAAATGGGAGCAAAACAATTCATTGAATAGACAGTTGGACCTATAATACTACCGTCTATTTGTTCATTTATTAGAATTTTTTCTATGCATTTATCTATCGGATTTTTTGAAATATGTAATGTAGACTTCATAATAATTTTTAGTACTTATCAACTATTCTTATATGTTTCAAATTCATTATTTCCTTTACCATAACCCCAAGAGGCGAAATAACACTTAACTTTTGAAGATTTACACAAATTTTCTATCCTATCATCAACTAAAACAGCATTATTATAGTCTGGATGGTTATCTAAAAATCTTTCAATAAAATCTACTTTACCGCCATATTTTACAGAATGACTATAATCAAATACTTTTAGATCGGGTATTTTAATATTGAAATGATTTTTGAGAATTAAAACATCCTCCATATTTTTACGAGTTAGAATAAAATAATCTTTGGTGTTTTTTGGATTTTTCAGTGTTTTTCCATAATCAGTAAGACTATGTAACCCACACCACCAATTTAAATGATTTTTTTGATAAAATTTTCTAATTTTTTTGAATTGTTTACTATAACTATCAACTTCTTTTTGATTTACGTCTTTTCGAATTTTTGTAAAGCTTTTTATATTTTGATTTTCTAAGGCTTTAAATAAACAATATTCATCTGCATCTGAGTAAATAAGATGACAATTATTTTTATATAATTCTTTATGTTGATTATCATGAAGAGGTTTGTCGATACCATGATATGCAAGTACGCCAATGTGATACCATTCTTCAAGAGAATCTACGATTACCCCATCAAAATCTAAAAAAATAGCTTCCATTTTTTACTGCGAAAAAGACCTCTCCAAAACTATAAAAAATATGTGTGTAGCTCCAAAAATTAGGAGCTAGCATTTTAAATTTATATTCCCTGTTAATTCTTAAACAAGCCATGAAAACAATCCAGCAGACGGTCTAGATCACTCGGTTGGATATCGCCCATATTAGCTATCCGGAAAATCTGGTTTTTGAGTCCCCCCTGCCCCGCATAAATCACAAAACCGGATTCTTTGAGCGTGTCATGGATTTGGTCATAGCTGTAGCCTGGGGGCAATTTGAAAGAAGTCAGGACACAGCTATAATCCTGCACATCCAAGAGCGGTTTGATCTCGAGATTTTGCAAAGTCTGCAAAATCTGCTGAGCACGCTCAGTGTAAGAGCTGTTTCTAGCCGACTGTCCCCCCATGTCCTCCATTTCCTTGAGAGCCTCCTGGAGCCCATAAGCCACCTGTACTGCTTGGGTAAAGGGCGAATAGCCCCTTGCCTGCTCTTGATGATAGCGATAGAGATCTAAGTAAACGGTCCCAGCGGCAGAGGGGCGAGTTTCGAAAATGGATCGCTTTACCAACACAAAGGATAGACCAGGCACACCATGCAAGCATTTATTGGCCGTTGCAGCACAGGCTTCTAAATTCCAAGGGGCAAACTCAATGGCCTCAGCCCCAAAACTGGAAACACTATCAAGTAGCAGTGCGACATTGTAGCGCTGACATAGTTGACCCAACTGAGCCACATCATTGAGCCGTCCAGTGGTGGTTTCGTGATGAACGGCAATCACATGGGTAATGGCTGAATCCTGGCTCAGGCAGGTTTCAACCTCTTTCAGGTTCATTGGCTCGTGCCAGGGAGCCTTGATCACCTCCAGGGACTTACCGTGAGCCTTGATCATTGCTGCCATGCGTTCACCATAGACCCCATTTGTTACCACTAAAGCCTTGCCATCCTGAGGCACAAGGGTTGATAGCATTGCCTCTACGGCACAAGTGCCGGAACCGGTAAGTAAAATCGCTTCATAGTCCTCAGCGGCTGCGGGATACACCTTGGCTAGGCGGGCTTTGATATCTAGGGTCAGC
>NZ_JAAHGN010000166.1:0-9839 GCF_010672485.1 Moorena sp. SIO2C4
TTATTGATCCGAGAGCCATCTGTGCTACCGAGGTCAGCAAAGTAATACTGTCCCCCTTGGCATAGGATTCTGGCATGTACACGACTAACTACAGGACTATCCAGAACTAGATCACAACTCGGGTGACGACCAATAAGATACTCACCTTGAATCCCAGTTTTCCGTTTCAGGGTTTTTTCCTGTAACTCGTTGCTTTGAGAGTTGATAAGTATAGTTTTCAGCATGTTTCGTGTCACTCCAGATTACCGCAATAATCGGTCAATTGTGTCAATTACTCAGGACTTACCCATAAACTCTGCCGCTAGGGTGCGTTAATAACACACCATACTATATAAGTGCGTTTGCGTTTGTTACTCAATTTGGCATAAGTCCTGGTAATGAACTATGAGAGGATGATCTATGCTAACTTCAGGTGCCCTTGACCTTGGCGAATTTAATTCGCCAAGGTCAAGGGCACCTAACAATTGAATTAACACTGGATACCAGCATCATACTTAGTACCCTTGACCTCTCGCAAAAGTTCAGTGAAGGCGCGCGTTCCAATGGGCAGGTAAACTGCCCTTGGGTCGCGCCTCTTGGACACATCGCTATATACTTATCAGGCTTTTGGTAATTTTTTATGCAACAGCATTTTCTGACGGCTGCATGCTTATAGCAGAAGTCAGAAGTCAGAAGTCAGAAGTCAGAAGTCAAACTCTTGCGCTTACAAAGGGTGTGAGACTTTTGTCATGTCCTAACTGCCCTGGCGACTGCTATACCTTAGAATCGCGACCAAAATTATTTCGCCGCTGAAACTTTTGATATCATCTAACGTCTGTACTAGTCAGCCAGAAGCTAGGGTATTTGATCATCCTAGCTGTTGACACTATTGATGTGTTCAGGAAGATTCATCTATATGAAATATCCGATGCGAGTGTTATTATCACTCCTGACCCTATGTACTATTGGCTTAGGGACTGATAAGGTATCTGCTGAATCGAATCGATGTGGCCAGATTCGTACTGTGCGTCGCTTGGCGATTAGCGAAAACTTAGATACCGATAATCTAGATACCCTAGAATATAAGTACTGTGGAAATAGTAACCGACGTTCATCAAGTATTCAGTCACCACGAAATTCCTCTCAAGATTGCTTCGACCTGACCGCCATGGCAAAACTAGCCAGCATGACAGAAGAGGGAAGAAGCTTTTTGGGTACGATTGAAAGTTTACAGCAAGTGATCTGCAACGGTCCTAGGCAAGGTCAGAGGTCTTCGTTAGAGTGGCCAAATGGGGAAACAGCCAAATCAGGGTCAAAATGGAAGTATCCCAACGGAACGACTGCCAAATTGGGGTCAAAATGGAAGTATACTAACGGAACGACTGCTAAATTCGGGTCACAATTGAAGTATCCCAACGGAAAGACTGCCAAATTCGGGTCATCAGGTTCATGGAAGTATCCTAACGGTCAGACTGCCCAATCCGGGTCACGTTGGTATACCCCTAAGGGTAGGACTACTTCAGTGGATAGTTTACTGAGCCAGGGTTGTAGTATAGTTGGCACTACAGAATGCGATCGCATCCTCACATACATCAACCGCGATAACCGGAATGGCTATAACCGGAACCGCTATGACCAGAATGGCTATGACTCGAACAGCTATTATCAATCGAACCGCTATTATGACTCGAACCGCTCTGAAATGACCAGCAGAGACAATTTCTTGCGGGATTTGTCAATCATGCAAATTCTAGACAGGCTGACTAGAGTAGCTGATTAAGCTTCAAGGAGTAACAAGCAGCCTTTTAAACTAGTAAGGGTTTCAGTCCCGAGCATTGCACTGGGTGTAAGGTTTAGTGAATAATTGCAGCCGTAATTAAAACCCTAGACTAGATTGATTGACTAGACATCTCCAGAAACTCGGTTTTGACCCAGGCAGTGCAAGGGTTTGAGGTTAATTTTTGGAGATGTCTACTTAAAATTAGTCTAGGCATTAGTTTATTATTACCTGTCATTGTTTACTGATAATTTTTTAGCCAAGTTGGGAGCTAAATAGAACTGGACACCCGTTCGGCCAGTAAGCATTAAGTACGTAGCACAGCCTTTGGCCAAAGGCCACGCTGTGCGAACGACGCTGTGACCTAACCCATAAGCTAATAGCTGAATACTGATAGCTCAATACTGATAGCTGATCGCAATCTTAATTAGGATGTAAGATCGCTATAGGCTATATGGCCACGTGTGTGAGGATTTCTCTAAATGCGAGTTTTATTACTGTATCCGCTATTTCCGAAAACGTTTTGGTCTTATGACAAAATCCTTGAATTAGTTAATCGCAAAGTTTTATTGCCACCCTTAGGTCTAATTACTGTTGCTGCATTATTACCTCAAGACTGGGAATTTAAACTTGTTGACCGCAATATCCGAGACGTAACCGAAGCAGAATTTGAATGGGCAGAGCTGGTGATAATCTCAGCGATGATTGTCCAAAAAACCGATGCCCTAAACCAAATTAAAGAAGCCAAACGACGTGGTAAATTAGTGGCATTTGGGGGACCTTATCCTACGTCTTTACCGGAAGAAGGAAAGAAGGCAGGGGTAGATTTTCTAATCCTAGATGAAGGAGAAATCACCCTACCGATGTTTGTAGAGGCTTTAAAGCAGGGGGAAACTAGTGGAACCTTTCGCACTACAGAGAAACCCGATGTAACTCAAACCCCCATTCCCCGCTATGATTTGTTAGAGCTTGATGCCTATGATTCAATGTCAGTGCAGTTTTCGCGGGGATGTCCTTTTCAGTGCGAATTTTGTGACATAATTATTCTCTATGGCCGCAAATCGAGAACAAAGAAACCAGACCAGCTTCTCAAGGAATTGGATTATCTGTATGAATTAGGCTGGCGGCGTGGTATCTTTATGGTGGATGACAACTTTATTGGGAATAAGCGTAACGTTAAACTATTGCTGAAAGAGCTAAAAGTATGGCAGAAAGAGCATCAGTATCCCTTCCGATTTAATACTGAGGCATCTGTAGACCTAGCTGCAGATTCAGAATTGATGGAATTGATGGTAGAGTCTAACTTTGATGCTGTATTTTTAGGAATTGAGACACCGGACGAAGAAAGCCTTAAACTAACTAAAAAATTCCAAAACACTCGCAGCTCTCTAACGGATGATGTAGATAAAATAATTCGTGCGGGATTGCGACCAATGGCAGGGTTTATTATTGGTTTTGATGGAGAGAAAGAAGGAGCCGGTTCCCGTATTATTAGTTTTGTTGAACAGGCTGGTATCCCTACAGCCATGTTTGGCATGTTACAGGCTTTACCCAATACTGCTCTATGGAATCGTTTAGAAAAAGAAGGACGTTTGCGAGATAACACTAAAAAAGATATCAATCAAACCACCCTAATGAACTTTGTTCCTACTCGTCCCATTGAGGAGATTGCTCAAGAATACATCGAAGCATTCTGGACGCTATACGACCCTGAACGCTATATAGACCGAGCCTATAAATGTTTTTTAAAGCTTGGCCCCCCTAAATGCAAAGCTCCATTCAAAATGCCAGAGTTGGTAGATTTGAAAGCTTTGGCGACTGTAATTTGGCGTCAAGGGTTTAAGCGCAGTACTCGCTGGAAATTCTGGCATCATTTATTTGGTATTTTCAGGCATAATCCAGCTGTGTGGGAACATTACCTTACTCTATGCGCTCACAACGAACACTTTCTCGAATATCGTCAAATTGTCCGGGATGAAATTGGAAGACAGTTAGTTGATACTAATCCTAAGTTGATGGATAAAGAATTAATAGAGATATAGCAATTATCAGCAACGTTTGAGGGACTTAAGGCAAAAGGCAAAAGGCATGCAAAAGGGAATAGCGATACAACGCTACTCCCTATTACCTATTACCTATTCCCTCTTATATCTTCCCTGTTCCCTGTTCCCTGTTCCCTGTTCCCTAAAACACCAAGGGAAACCTAGATCACAGAATTATAATATGGCCTTGATAGTTAAATCTCTCAAGGTGAAAGTGAAATCTAGTTTTTTGGTTGTGCTAATAAATTCAATGATGACTTCAGTAGCAACTGCTGTAGTCATCAGCACTAAATTCCGAGCTAATGGATAATCACAAACATCATCATTAACTGGGGAAGGCACTCGATAATTTTCATTCCAAATGATTTCACTATAGTCTTCTGCTAACCCAACATGAATACAAGGGGTTTGGGAACTCTCACAGTAATCTTTTACGGCTTGACGAGCGACACTGTTATCAAAGGTATCAATGACTAAAGTAGAATTAGTCAGTAATTGTTTGGTATTAGCTTTAGTTAATTCTTTGACCTTAGCTTCCAATTTTACCCCAACCGCTTGGTAGAGAGAATGGGCGAGGATTTTGGCTTTATGGGCACCAATATCAGAGCGATAGTAGGGTTGGGTAGAAAGATTGCGCTCTTCAATGCGATCGCAATCAATAACCTTGAGCTTTCCAAACCCTGAACGAGCTAAATTTTCGGTAATATTTGCTCCAAGTGCTCCGGCACCACACACGGTCACGGGGTAGTCACGTAACTGCGCCATGACTTGGGAGGTACGGTAGAGTTGTTCGTGGAAAAAAATTGACATCATCCTAATCCCAATTATCTCGTGCCTCAATCACCCCAACCAAGGACTGTAAATCAAAATCGCGATCGCGTCCACTCAGACAAATCCCGGAACTGATTACAGTCAGATCCTGTTTAGATATGGCTGATGTGTGGTGTTCACCGTTAGCAGTGGTCCATTGCACCTGCCAGAATTCTCCCCGGTCATGGAACTGTTGCAGTGCTCCCCCACCCATTTCCAAAGCTTGCTCCAGCCTTCTGTGATCGTGTTGATGCTGCCTTTTATCTTTAAACTCTTTAGTCTGTTGTGTTACCAAGTCATAAACTATTCTCATTTCTGGGGTCACCCCCTTTAAATCCAGTTCTTCAGGTGGTGTTACTTGCTTTAACTGCTCTGTGAGTTGTTCTGCTAGTAAAGGATCTCCCTTACGGTCAAGCTGCTGAAACCACCAAGCCTTACCATCCCCACGAGCTACCACTTGTTCAAAGGCTACCCCGCCCTCTACCAGATGGACAGCAATAGGTTTAACCGTGCCAAAGCGCTGACGAGCATCGGATTCATTGACTGGATACCCTAGCCAGGTCTTTCCCGACAATTGATAAGCTAGTCGTAAACGCAACGGTTGGAGCAGTTGCCAATAGTCCTCAAGTTGAAACACATCTGGCTCTTCTATCACAGTTGCGACTTGATCGCTGACTGGCTGAAAAATACCCCATCCTTCAAACTTACGAGGCTTAGGGGAGAAGGTATAAATCATTCCAGCAACACGAGTTCTTACCCTTCCCCCACGTACACAGGGAGCGAGGAATTGATTTTCACTCAGTTGCGTTTCCTTTGCAGCAATTTGATTGATGAGGTCGAGGATATTTGCCATGATCCTGCTCGATTGTATTAATAATGTGCAAGTCGCCAGAGCAAAAGCGTTCGTCACTTAGAAGGAACTCCGCCGGTGAGTTACTACACACTCTTTAAATGATGGCTACTTCTAAGCCCACATTCCGGGTTCTTCGCGCCTTCCTCGCTTCACGCCCGTTACGTTAGAGTAACGGTACTATTCCTCTCGTACTATGTATGTAAGCTCTGGCTGTTAGGGCACACAAGTCGGTGAAATTTATAGAGGTGCGGATTCCAAACTTATAAGCCAAGTTTGATCCCAAGATTAGACTGGGTGACTGGATATACTGCTTCATCAGGAGTTATCAAGTCAGTCCAATTCTTAGAGGTGCAACTACTTATAGCTATCTAAACCTTGTCAAACATTATCCATTGTTTTATAATTAACTAAGTTAGTAACTTGTTTAACTTCGGAACACTACCGCCCAACGAAGAACTAAAAGCGAAGGCAGCTGGTCGTAAGTTAAGCGACGTAAAATAATGGACTGAGTGAAGTTACAGTGCGGTTTGAGAGTAGGCAGCAGAGCCTCCATTAATAAAATTAGCGCAATGCTTTTGGCATTGCTTTGTCGGCAACAACCATTAGTTTTCACGCTTTGCTATACCATCGTCTTATCTGCTTGTGAGTAGGTTTGTACAGGTTAAATGTTGCACTACTTATCATTTCGCACCGGTAGCGGTGTATCCAGAATCTCCATCAATAAGTCTAGCCGTGATGGACGAGTCATCAGTGGAACCAGGTTTGGTAGAGAATAGTAATCTCCAGCAAAGGTAAAGGTTTCTACTGGCACCTGTTGCTCCTTGAGTTTACTTTCCACCCAGTCGTAGGAGTAACCAACTCGGACAATAATCACATTGGGCATCAATCCCAATTCACGAGAGTAGGTCTTGTAAACCTTACCAAAGTAAGGTGCTGTGTTTTCACCTTCATCGGTAACCAAGATAATCTGGTCAACCGCCTGCTTCCGAGAACGCATTACTTCTAAAGCACAACCAATGCTAGTCCCACCCCCTGCCTTGATGTGCCTGAAGGCACGTTCCCAGTCACTCAACTTTTTTCCTTGAGCCTTAACTGGGTAAGGCATGGTATCGAAGGCATACACAAACAGCTCAGCTTCAGTAATACCAGAGATTAGGGCTGCCAGCCGCTTACCAACTTCAATGGCTTTGTCCATTGAACCGGACTTGTCCACTAGTAGAGCAGTGGGCTTGGTAATGGTACCTTTGCGCTTTACTTGCTCATTGGTAACTTGTTTTAACTTAGCAAGAGTTTGAGTATCTAACTGAGCAGCCTCAGCGGCAACTTGTGCCTTGAACGCAGAAACGCGATCGCTTGTCTGTGCCTGTTCTAGCTTTGCCTCAATCAACTCCTTGACCTGTGGGTGTTCCATCGCACCCCGCCCTTGGAGGGATTTGAGATTATTAATTACCTCTTGGGGTGTCATGGAATTAATTAGCGCCACCAAAACCGTAGGAGTGACAGAGCGCACAGCACCAATGGCGATGGTGTAGGGAATCTTATGTTCAACAATCAATTGCGCCTGTTCAGCAGCAGTTTCAGTTTTCGCTAACTGCTTCAGTATCCAAGCTAAAGAACCTTCTGGAGGATTGTCCTTAAATAATACAGCATCTGCTCTAGAGCTAGGCTTAATATGTAAACTAGCATAGAGATGCTTCATCGCCTTTCGACCCCGCAATGCTGCTCGGTCAAACAATGCTGGAGTTTTTTCCCGTGTTTTAAGGTAGCGCCGCACTGCTGTTCGAGCCGAACGAGGCACCTTATTGCGCTGCTGCTTCATGAAATCCACTACTCGTGCCACCTGGTATGGTGGGAATTTTTGCAGCATCACAAAGCCAGCATCTCGGTGTTCGGTCAAATTGCTAGTCAACAAATGACCTAGAAACACTTCTTTGTGGTCCCGGACATCCCCGTGACCCTCGTACCAAACGGCTAAGTGACCGTAAAAAATTGGGTCAAGTTCTACCATCAGTTGGTGCAATTCTGTCACTTGCTCCAGCTTACGATGGGGTGTAGTTAATAAACTGTTTAGTAATTCTAAACGCAGGTCACGCTCTTCAGTTTTCATAGGATTAACCTCCTATGCTCCTATGTAATTTCTGGACAAATCTATAAGTTATTTGATTGTTTGGTTGAAAGTTGGTTGAAGGTTGTTTGGTTGAAGGTTGAAGGTTGAAGGTTGTTTGGTTTACTAAAACCAACAAAAATGCCACCATTAATTAAATAATTTATCATCCCAATAATAATAAAATTAATGGTGGCTATTACTACCTCATTTAAATCATTAATCGTGAATAATAATCTAAATTAATTAACAATGATAAACTAATAATATCTGTAATTAATTTTAAATTATTCCTATAGCAAGCCTAAATTAATTGTCATAATTTTGAACCGAATTTATCTACTCCTTACTCCCTACTCCCTACTCTCTACTCCCTATTCCCTGTTTCCTTTGCTATAGAAGATTGAATCAATCCGCGCAAGTTCAGAAAGCCATTGTTTCACACACGGGATTTGAACCCGTATATACTTGAACAGAATCAAGTGCCTTACCATTTGGCGAGTATGAAAGCTTTCCGGGTCAGGGCGCGAAGGTGACTCAGTGAATTTTTAAAATTGTTTGGTTATGGCAGTGAAAACGATTAGAATTAGGGTCCCCGCGCAAGTCAATAAAGCTTTTAATAAAATGATGCTCTATCCATTTGAGCTACAGCGGCAAATAGCGCCACTGATAGGATTCGAACCTATAACCTTCCGATTCGTAGTCGGTAGTATGTAAGCTTCAGCGGTTAGGGCGCGGGGGTAAATTTGTAACACTTGCTTCTGTGCAAGTTAATACAAAATTGATAGGAACTTATAATAGTTTTTTAACCAGTACTTTTATCACTCTGTAGCATAATTTGGAAATTATTCCTAGAAGGTTGAATCAATCGCGCAAGTTCAGAAAGCCGTTGTTTCACACACGGGATTTGAACCCGCATATTCTCGATGATGAGTCAAGTGCCTTACCATTTGGCGAGTATGAAAGCTTTCCGGGTCAGGGCGCGAAGGTGACTCAGTTATTTTTTAAATTGTTTAGTTATGCCAGTAAAACCACTCTAATTGCACTAGAATTGGGGTGCCCGCGCAAGTCAATAAAGCTTTTAAGAAAATGATGCTCTATCCATTTGAGCTACAGCGGCAAATAGCGCCGCTGATAGGATTCGAACCTATAACCTTCCGATTAGTAGATCGGTAGTATGTAAGCTTCAGCAGTTAGGGCGCGGGGGGAAATTCCGAACAATTGCTCCTGTGCAAGTTAACAAAAGCTTTATAGCAACTTACGACCGTCCTCACCAAGCATGGCTTAGCAGTGGACACGCACGCCAAATCTCTGTAAGACAATGGCTTAGTGCTCGCGCTCCTCGGTTACCCGAGTTCGCTACCTTAGGATCGTTATCTGTGTGTAGGCTTCTTGAGATTAGGGCACAGGACAAAAGGTTTAACCTTTTAACACCTTTTAACCATAAACCTTTTAAGCACAAACCTTAACCATAAACCGCTTCAGGTCTTATAATCAGATTGCGGTTGGTACTGCGGTCAATGACATAAGAGGTCAAGCGCTCTGGGGCTACATCAAAGTACTTCGCGAGTTGCTGTTTAACAGCGGTATCGTTCATACTTTTGGCTATACCCAGCTGACCTTCAGCAATGTCGTAGGAACGACCTTCAAACCGAACATGAATCATTGGGCATCCCTCCTTGTAGCGTGATGTTTTCTCTTTGACCTTACTTTTATACTACATGCATATTACAAACGTGTCAAGTCCTTGGCAAAAAATTTTTTAGGACTTAGGCATAACTGGGATATTTGACTTATTTAACCCTTAAAAGCAGGCAGATTCATTAGACCTTATACTAGCGATTGAAATTAACTTTAAGCAAGCAATAGATGAGCAACTTTAAGGATTAAGTGGCACTAATCACAGGATCTTCCTCTGGCATTGGAGCAGCTCTTGCTCATGAATTAGCCCGTCAAGGAGCCAATGTGGTACTCCTAGCTCGGCGAGCAGAACGATTAGAAGCCATAGCTTCACAAATTGATCCCAACGGTCAACGTGTACTTGCTATGCCCTGTGATGTCACGAAGGATGGTGAGCTTGATCAAGCGGCAACCTTTGCCCGTAGTAAGTTTGGCAAAATTGATATCGTGGTTGCTAATGCTGGCTGGTGCAACATTTAACCTCTCTAAACCTACCCATCAGCAGGAATGATCTGTATAGCACCAGGTGAAAACCTGGTGGTTGTTGCCGACAAAGCGCGGATCATTATGTTCCGCGCGCCATTCCAATCCCGT
>NZ_JAAHGN010000167.1:0-9827 GCF_010672485.1 Moorena sp. SIO2C4
CAGGAAACTCAGCAACCACTGGTGGAGTCAAACCAGAAGCGGGATGATTATCAACTACAATAATTTCCAATTGTCGAGTATACTTTTGGGCAACTATGCTGCACAAACACCTCCGCAAATCTTGGGGTCGATCATAGGTAGCGATGATAATAGAGATTGGTATTTTATCAGGTAAACAGGTTAGTAAATCAGTCTCTTTATCCGTGACTTTATAGTGATTAGTTAAGATAGATATTGCTTGAGTATAGCAGTAATACCTACTGAAGTTAAGGTTTACTTCCAGCAGCTTCATACCAAACTGATTGACAATAACCTCAATTAAGCGACTCTTGCTAATCCCTCGATCAGGGTTAGGAATATCAACGCTACCTAAAAGCTGATCATGCCATTTCACAAAGACTCGTACTGATGAGTACTCTTTAACATCAGTTAATGCCTGTAAAGGTTCCCGTAGATCCACAGTCCGCACTGCCATACCTGGATTGGTTTTAACCTTTTGGATTTCTTCCTTAGTCAGAGCAGGAAAGATAGGGTCAGAAAAAATCGGGTAGGGAGCACTATCTACATCCTCTTCTGTTTCCCGTTCTTGCTCACCGAAAGATTTAGTAATCTCAGCAGCAGTGTGGCGAGCTTTGTGATAGCGAGTTAAACCAATGAAGCAGCCTTTTAATTCAGCCAGAATTAAATCCCGTGGGAAGCGAGTGGGATGTTTGAAACCAATCCACAGACGTCTTAAATTCCAATACACTATCCACCAGAGCAAAATCGACAAGAAAGAAAGACACTCATCTGGATAGGCAAAGAGACTACGGATACAGTAAGAAAACAGACCAATACTGTTATTAGTAATTTGCGTACGCAACTTAGCATAATCCCGTCGATGTCGATGGCGCACTATGGCACTAGGCTCATAGACGAGGGTATGTCCTTCCTTAACCACCCGGAAAAACATTTCTAAATCACCACCACCATTAGTCACAGTACCCACATCTAAAGCAGGGTCAAAGAAACCAATATCATCAAATACTGAGCGGCGATAAGCCATGTTTGCCCCTGTACCGAATTGTCCAGTACCCAGGAATTTCCAAGGCATTTTGTTGCCTCGATTAACCTGATACCACTTACGCCTCATGCCTCGCCCGAAGCCGCCATACATTTCAAACAGCACTTGTGCTTCGGTTTCCAATTCATAAGGCACAACTAACCCAGTCACTGCCATAACGTCAGGATGTTTAATAAACACTAGCGCTAATGCTTTTACCCATCCTGAATCAACCACTACATCATCATCAGTATAGGCAATTATGTCTCCTTTAGCTTCAAGAACAGCTCGGTTTCTCGCCCAATCTAAACCCGGACGAGGTTCACAAATATAACGAACATTAGTATAAGTTTCCACCAGTTTATTAGTGTCATCACTGGTGGGAGCATTATCAACAACTAAAATATCTAAGTAAGGATAATCGAGTTGATTGATAGCGTCTAAACATAGAGCAAGATCAGCAGTGCGATCGCGAGTACAAACCGCAACTGTTACTAACGGCAACTTGCCCTTATACTCTGGTGGTGACACATCAAACAAATCCTCAAGACACAACCTTTCGCGTCCGAGGGGTAAGGATAATCCATTGTACAAAAGGCGATTGATAATCGTCTCGCTATGGCCTTCCAGAATAAGTTTACTTAAGGTTTCTGCTGTGCAGTAACCATTAGTAATCGGTGCTTGAACATATCCAATTGGCGCACCATGGAAGCGAACCAGTCCTTTCACTGCAATATAGCCATCTAAACCATCAAGAGTAGTCAGGGGGCGGCTCAATTCAATGTCCACCACTTTGATTGGATAAAGCATAACCAAAACTTCCTTATATTATCAGCAGTGAACGGTGTAATAAATTTCCAAGCAAGAGCTTGAAATATAGACTCCATCGGCGTTTATTTAAATCCGCAGGACTTACGCCTACACCCGGTTTATTAACATAATTACCGGATTTAAGCTTAGTGATAATTCTCAATAAGCTTTTAAGGGACAAGATATACAACCCATAGCGAAAAATAGGCGTAATAAAATCAGCTTTTAAAGCTTGAGATAGCCAAAATAACGTACTGCGATCGCTACTACACTGACTACTTTGTCGTGCCAAATACATATAAAAACTACTCTTAGACAATCGATAAAGCGCTGCTGGAATCTCTGGATGCCTTTGTTGAACGTCACGTAGCATCAAACCATGAGACTTAGCCATTTGGCTGTAGTCGCGAGACATACTACTAACAATTTTGCGATAGCCAATCAGAAATTCCGGCACAACAGCAAATTCATAATGTTCTGCAATTCGCAAATAGAGCTCCCAATCCTCACACCCCTGAGCCTGTTGTGCCTTCAGTTGACAGTTGTAGCCACCAACGGTCTCAAAACAACAGGCGCGAATCATAGATGCACTAGCATTGCCTAAAAAGTTATGACATACCAGAGTTTTATAAACCTTTCCCTCTATACTTGAAGCACGGAAATCTCCAGTCAGTGAATTTTCCTCATCAATATCCACCGACCAAGCATAAACCAACCCTACCGCTGGATCTGTTGCCAAGAAGCGTTTCATTTGCTTTTCTAAATTTTGCGGATACCAAATATCATCAGCATCCAGGGGAGCGATATAGTCTCCCTTAGTGTTTTGAATCCCTAAATTCCGAGCAGCAGCCACCCCTAAATTTGGTTGTTGTAGTAAGATAACACGCTGATCTTGCTTAGCAATAGATTGAACAATCTCAGCTGTCCGGTCTTGAGAACCGTCATCTACCACTATCAATTCCAGGTTTTTATAGGTCTGAGAAAGAACAGACTGTAATGTGATTTCAATAAACTGCTCTGTATTATAGGCAGGGATAATCACTGAAACCAGTGGTAAGCTATCAACTGTTTTAACAACCGACATTTGGTGATTTAAATTTTATATTTATACTTTCCACAGGGATAAACTGAGTTTTTAATTTAGCGTTGCTTAATAATGGAATGATTTTAAGAGTTTTGTGGAATGGGCATCTTGCTGTGGAATGGGCATCTTGCTGTGGAATGGGCATCTTGCTGTGGAATGGGCATCTTGCTGTGGAATGGGCATCTTGCCGTGGAACTGGCATCTTGCCAGTTTCAATATATTTTCGGGCGGGCAGGATGCCCACTCTACTCCTATTCATTCGAAGATTCAGCAAAGCTTTTAATTTAGCTATCAGCGTTTAGCTATATCAAATGGGCTGACTATGGGCTGACTGCTGATAGCGGATGGCTGACTGCTCAACCTGTAGACACAACCTGTATTACAAGTACAGAGTTACTTAGTCAATTCAGGATTTTTTTTTAAAAAAATCCCTACTGGTGATTCTTATATAGTTTTGTTAAAGCCAATAAACTAGTTTGTCAAACTTAGTGTAATCTAATAATTTTAACTAAAATAATGTTAAACTATACGAGGGTATTATTGAGATGCATAGTAACGATTTAATCTCAAAATCTCAATCAGTAATTGAAGGTAAATTCTCTAAAGAATGGTTGACTCTGCTAAACTAACTATCTCCGTCATCATCCCCGTATACAACGGAGGGGAAGACTTTCGTCAATGTCTTGCCAGACTATCTCAAGCTGCACCCCCTCCCGATCAAGTGATTGTAGTAGCTGATGGCGATACTGATGGCTCATGGCGTCTAGCCCAAGACTTTGGAGCCACAGTAATTCGATTGCCCACAGCAGGGGGTCCGGCTAAAGCCCGAAACCTGGGAGCTAAAGTAGCACAGACCGATATCCTGTTTTTTATAGATGCTGATGTAGCCATCTATCCGGATACTATTGGTCAAGTGGTGAAAATTTTTAATAATGAACCTAATTTAACCGCTTTAATTGGTTCTTATGACGATTCTCCCGGTGCTGCTAATTTCCTTTCCCAGTACAAAAATTTACTCCACCACTACACTCATCAAACTGCATCTGAAGAAGCATTTACCTTTTGGGGTGCCTGTGGCGCAATCCGTCGTGACATCTTTATTGCCATGGGTGGCTTTGAGGAAAATTATCGTCAACCCTGTATTGAAGATATTGAGTTAGGCTATCGACTCAAGCAAGAAGGTTACAGGATTAAGCTGTGTAAGACTCTACGGGTGAAACATCTCAAGCCCTGGGGCATAATTTCTCTCCTTAGAGCTGACTTTTTCTACCGCGCCTTGCCCTGGACTGCCGTAATTCTCAAGGTTCGCGACGCAAGTCCGGAAAACTGTCGTGAGTTTATCAGTGACTTGAACCTAAAGCTGTCTAGTCGTATTAGTGTGGTGTTGGTCTATGCTCTACTAGGTGCTTTAGTTACAGCTTATTGGTGGTCTAGTACTCTGATTGCTATGGCTACTTGTGTATTTAGTCTCGCCCTGCTAGTACTCAACAGACCTGTCTACCAATTCTTTTATCAAAAGCGTGGTCTACTATTCACTATACGAACCATTCCATGGCACTGGCTGTATTACTTTTACAGCGGACTTGCGTTTGCCATTGGTATAGTTCGTCATTGCTTTCAAAAGTACCTACAACCTCGGATATACTTGCCTAAGCTATCAAGTTTATAGCAGGGATAAATTGGTTGAGGTACTTTCGTAGTGGGTTTTAGGGAGTAGGGAGTAGGGAGTAGGGAGTAGGGAGTAACGGTAATAAAAATGAATGTACATCATAAGTATGATAAACGCTATAAATCTTTATTTAAAAATAAACTAAAATCGGGTTTATTTATGAGTATTAAAATCCTGAACAATAACAGTTACTATCGACGTTTAAAATAACGTTTAACCTTAGGTTTAACCTAGAATTGCTATCGCTATGGAATAAAAATCAATATTGTCCTACTAAGCACTAAACACTCACCACTGACGCACTCACCACTGACGCACTATTTTTAATCAATGGAACATTATCCCGTAGTGATTACAGGCGCAGGACCGGCTGGTCTTACAGCTGCCTATGACCTGGTTAAACAAGGCATTAAATCTATCGTTCTAGAAAAATCCAATAAAGTCGGTGGTATTGCTCGCACCGAAGTCTACAAAGGCTATCGCTTCGATATTGGTGGTCATCGCTTCTATACCAAAGTAGAAGCAGCGCATCAACGTTGGCAAGAGGTTTTAGGGGAAGATTTTATCAAAGTTCCCCGCATGTCACGCATTTATTACCAGGGTAAATTCTACGACTATCCCCTCTCAATCTTTAACACCCTATCGAATCTAGGCATCATTACCAGTCTGGTTATGTTGCTCAGCTACTTCAAGGCAAAAATCAAGGCAAAATTGCGACCTTGGCATGAACCTGAAACCTTTGAAGAATGGGTAAGCGATCGCTTTGGTCGTCGTTTATACAGACTATTTTTTAAAACTTATACGGAGAAAGTATGGGGCATACCCTGTGATAAAATTCAAGCAGAATGGGCAGCACAGCGAATTCAAAAATTATCTCTAAAACGAGCAATCATCAATGCTTTGTTCGGAAGTCAAAATAGCAAAAGCTTGATTAAGGAATTTGATTACCCGCTACTTGGACCAGGGATGATGTGGGAAAAATTTCAGCAAGCAGTAGATAATCAAGGTGGTCAGGTAAGACTGAATACTGTAGTGACTAGTATTCAACGAGATGGCAATCATATCAAAAGCATTACTGCTTTGCAGGATGAAAAAACTATCAGTATCTCTGGAGACCATTTCATCTCCAGTATGCCAGTGACAGCACTGGTTAAAAAACTCGACCCACCTCCCCCACCAGCGGTAATCGAAGCAGCAAAATCCCTATCTTATCGAGCTTTTATTATTGTAGCGCTCATTATTGATGCTAAAGATCTATTTCCTGATCAGTGGATTTATATCCATAGTCCAGAGGTGAAAGTGGGTCGCATCCAAAATTTTAAGAATTGGAGTCCAAAAATGGTATCGGATCCTAGCAAGACCTGTCTGGGTTTAGAATACTTCTGTAATGAGGGAGATGAAATCTGGAATCTATCTGATCCCAAATTGCTGGATTTAGCCACCCGTGAATTGGCGAGTTTAGGTCTGGCGGATGCCAAGGCTGTAGAGGATGGTACTGTGTTGCGCCAACCTAAAGCTTACCCAGTTTACGACCGTGATTATCGTCAGCATTTACAAGTGATTCAAGATTTTTTAGCAGACTTTGATAACCTACAAACCATTGGACGTAATGGGATGCATCGCTACAACAATCAAGACCATTCGATGTTAACCGGAATGCTAGCAGTTAAGAACTTACTGGGGGAAAATCATGATCTGTGGCAGGTAAATACTGAGCGTTCTTACTATGAAGAATTTACCACAGAAGAGTTAAAGCAAAAACAGGATTCAGTAGAGGACTCAGTTTTTCAGCCTGTATAGGCTATTGGCATGTTCTACTTCATCACGACTTGGAATTTTCTACTTATTCCTTGCTACTTGATCGGAACTGCTGTGCTGAATGTACTGCAAGCGGATTCCTTTAAACGAGTTAGCGATCGCATTATTGCAGCAGTGTGGTTGGGCATCGTTGTGCTGTCCATTGCACTGCTAGCAACCTCCCTAGTATTTCCCCTCAATTCCTGGGTAGGCTGGTGTACCGCTGTTAGTCTGAGTTTATTGTCTCTGACATCACAACCTACCCGCGATGAAATTGCTAATCTATGTTTCATGCTGTTTCCCAACCTAGCCTTGGGATTGTTGACCTTAGAATTTGGTGTCGCAGCATTCACCAGCCGACAAGTAACTTGGCTTGACACAGGTCTCTATCACTATGGAGCCATCCGATGGTTGTCCGAGTATGGAGCAGTGCCAGGTATCGCCCTGCTCCTTCAGCAGCTTGGTTTTACCTCATCGTGGTTTGCGCTCGCTGCTCCGTTTAACCCTCCAATTTTCGATGCTCAAGTTAGTGCGATAACCAATGGCTTTGCCTTTCTTCTCGCAATAGTACACTTTCTGATTGCTTTAGCTCAACTATTCACCAATAAAGCACAGCTCAGTGACTGGTTTATCGTCATCTGCTCATTGATTGTACTCCCTCTCCTAGCTCTATCGAGTTTGATGTCAGATATCCTGGTATCTCCATCGCCAGATATCCCAGTAATTTTCCTCACCGTAATCATCGCTTGGGCAATTTTAATCATTGCTCACCATCGCTCATCATCCGTAACTCGGGGTAAAAATTCTAGTTTTAAAAATAAATTTAATAATAAATTTTACGATGAATTTATCCCACTGATTTTAGCAGCTGGAGCTGTAACCATAAAGCTTACTTCTCTACCCCTATTATTCATATCAGTTATTTTTTATACTGTTTTCAGTAGGTTTTGTGTGCAACGACTAGTGATAGGTGGTGTCATCACTATTTTACTCTTATCACCCATGTGCGCTGTCAATATCATCACCTCTGGTTGCCCACTTTTTCCATCATCCTTCTTCTGTCTGGATTTACCCTGGTCTTGGACAGCGGAAGACGCTGAAGCAGTTGCTGAAAACACTCGCGGCTGGGGAACCTGGTTTGGCTCACCTCCCCCAAATTCAAATCCCTGGCTTTGGTTATTTTGGCAGTGGTTCAGTTCTAGTACTCTAAATCAAATTGCGACTGGAATAATTTTAATTTCAATTTTATTAGCCATCTATATTCTCCGCACATCAATCATTCATCGCCTCTGGGGTTTGATTTGGGTCTTAGGTTTAGCTATTTCGGGAACTTTATTTATGATGCTTTATGCTCCTGTGATCAGATTTGGACTAGGATATCTAATTCTTCTACCTGGTTTATATATTACTATAGTTTGTCATCAAAAAATCGGAAATTTAAATTTACTGATTACCAAAAAACTACCGGTATCAAAGTTATGGATAATTCCTCCGATATTTAGGATAACTAGTTATTTAGCTTTATCTCTTATTACCTTAGTTATTGTTTTGAATCAAAAAACGTCCTATCGACTGATTATCCCTCCCCAGATGATGACGTCAGATTTAGTAAAAAAACAAGTCAATGGTATTAATTATTTTTCTCCACAAGATATCTCTCCAGAAGAGCATGAGCTATGCTGGTCTGCTAAACTCCCTTGTGCATTTGAACTAGAAGATAATATTCAACTTCGCGATCCAAACCGTGGTATTAGAGGTGGTTTTATAAAAGTGAAAAGTGAAAAGGGAACAGGGAACAGGGAGTAGGGAACAGGGAATAGGGAGTAGGGAATAGGGAATAGGGAAAAAATCCGGCGTTGCTGAATAATATAATGATTTTAAGAGTAGGTGCGCGCCTCCAAGGGCGATTTACTCACCCTTGGGTCGCACCTGTAGAATGGGCATCTTGCCTGGAACTGGCATTTTGCCAGTTTCATGCTTATTTTCGAGCGGGCAGGATGCCCACTCTACTCCTATCCATTACTTGATTCAGCAACGCCGCTATGTTAGCCCGTAGTAATTCAAGGGATTGTCATGGAGGATCTTACGAATGGTCTCATCAGGGAGACGCTTTCGCAGTGCCAGAGCCTCATCGACACTTTCGATAAAGTTCGGATGATCCATGTGAGGGAAATCAGACCCAAACAATAATTTATCTGCTCCAATGTACTGGATTAATTCGGGTAGATAGGGTTCTGATGTTTCCACACCGATAAAACAGTGACGGTGGAAATATTCAGAGGGCTTCATCTTGACATTATCCTTGACTTCATAGGCGAGATTCTCATATTCCTCATCCAAGCGCCATAACCAGTAGGGTAGCCAACCACACCCAGCTTCAAAAAAGCCCACCCTTAGTTTGGGATGACGCTCTAAAACGCCCCCCTCAATCATTGCCAACAGTCCCATCATCAACTCCATCGGATGGGAGCAGGCATGGAGTGCAAAACGAGAGTCAAAACGATCAGCCCCAGTGGTGGGAAGACGACTATGGGTTCCTTCATGAACCGTGACGGCTATGTTCAGGCGTTCACACTCACTCCAAAATGGTTCATAGACCGGATCACTCAGTATTCGTCCCTTTACTGGATTGGGGCGAATAAAGACCGCTCGCCAACCAAACCCTGCAATTCGCTGCAGCTCTGGCACCATATCCGCAGGGTCATGCTGGCTAATGGCACCCACACCCTTTAGCTTTTGGGGATTGTAACTGCAAAATTCCTGCAACCAATTATTATAGGCTCGGACTAGTGCATCAGCAAGTTTGGAGTCCATGGTGTCGATCGCCCACATCCATAATCCGATGGTTGGGTACAAAAAGGTCACGTCAGACCCCATTTTGTCCATTAACTCAACTCGGGCTTTAGGATCATAGGCTCCTTGATATCGAACGGATTTTTCTGCCATGAGCTTCTGGGCTTTTGCCGTCACGCTTGCGGACACCTTGTACATGATCGACTCGCCTTCAAATTGATAGTCTTTAGGTGCAAGGTCTTTAAATTGAGGTTCCAGATATTTAGCCCAGAGATCTTCTGGCTCAAAAACGTGACTGTCGGCATCAATAATGTTGAAGTTCTTCAGCATGGTCAATTTTTCCCTTGGTTAAATTATTTGCACACGATCATTTGAACAACAGTGGGTGTGGTCAAAACCCGTTGGGAAGGGATCCCCCCCCAGCCTTTTAAGGGGGGCTGGGGGGGGATCCGCCCGCTACTGGTATGGTGTAAAAATTGCTCTACTCTATCACTTTTGACCGCACCCAACAACAGTAATTATCACTGGGATGACGCCTACAACTCAGTATTGAGGGTTTTTTCAATACAGGCTTTGAGGGTCTCAGCCACGATGGCAACTGTGGGCTGATGCACCATATACTCGTGATAACC
>NZ_JAAHGN010000168.1:0-9745 GCF_010672485.1 Moorena sp. SIO2C4
CTGGAATTGTCTTGTACACTTGTCATCACCTCCTTGTTTTTTTATATACTCTTAGTAGAGAGGTTGGTTCTGAAGATGTCAACAATAAATGAGTGGAAAACCAGAAAAAGAATGCGGGGAGTACCCGTACATCATTATGAATTGAAGAAGCCCCATACCGTTTGGCTAACTGGGACTACTTGGAAGTGGCTTCAATTATCAGCTAGAGAATCAAATACCAGTGTGGGAGAACTTGTATAAAAAATTATTAGATCTGAAATAAAGAAAGACGCTTAGAGACACGACTGGGTCAACCCAGTCTCTCTGTTTCACCCTCGGTCTAAAGACACAAGGCTCTCACATTTCAAGAAGTTTTGGTAGACCACAGCGCTGGTGAGTAGGCGCAGAGACTTGACATTAGGCATCGGGAAACTATTGCTATTCCGCCCACTTTTTTTATTAGATGCCACCATGCTCAAGGTCTGGCGCTCTTTAAATGAGCGATAATTTTCTACGCTGAACTCAACTAGCATCACTAGGGTCTCCCATGGTTACTTGGGGATTATCCATTAACTTTCGTCAATGGTAAACAATTGTAAAGGAATGATTTAGTTGATTATAGGAAGCTAGTTAGTAGAATGCGATCGCATTCGTTCCTAGTAATACCAATTACACAAAATATTGGTACACCTTAATCCCCTATATCACCGCCTTACATTATCAGTTTATCACCTTATGACCTAATTCCCGTATCCTCTGTAGCAAAAAGAAATAAAATTGTTATCATTTAGGTTGTAGGGTGGGCAAAAACAGTTTATTTTTTTTTAGTATTAATGATTATCTTAATTTGCCCACCCTACTTGAATTGGTATTTATTTGACTTTTATGGTGGACAAAAACTGTTGGATTATTCTGAATACTCTAGATTATCTTACTTTGCCCACCCTACTTGAATTGGTATTTATTTGACTTTTATGGTGGGCAAAAACTGTTGGATTATTCTGAATACTCTAGATTATCTTACTTTGCCCACCCTACTTGAATTCCTAAAAAGGAAGCTCATCATCCATTCCTATTCTCAGTTTATTCCCTGATTTGTTAGGTAATTCAATAACACCCGCTATCAACTTCCAACAAGGGTCACCATCTTTTTTCCAATAATCAGGTCGCCAAGGCATGCTGAGACTAACCGTAACCAAACAATGATTTTGCGGTCGATACCCTAACTCTAAATGCCTAACAAATACGGGGTCAGTAATCGTAGCAGTCAATTCTTGTCCACAATCTGTTACCAGTGAACCTTCCCATTTTTCTACACCCTTATCTCTGACACCAATAGGTTGAACCAAGAACTCCACAGCTTTCACCAGTTGTAGTGTACAGCGTTGCTCTACCGGTAATGACTGCAAGAAATTCACGGTTACATAGCGCTCATTATTATGGAGAATGTATTTTTCCCGGCTGCAAAACTTATTGAGATATCCAGCGGGAACTTGTCCTACTCGTCGCCATTGTCCTGGTAATACCAAAAGATTTTCATACTCAAAGCCAAAGTCGGGTCCAGTTTTAGCCAAAGGAATATCTAAAATATCCAGTAAAGTTGGTTCCCTTCCCGCAATCTGACGCATTGGTTTCGGAATGCGACCATCCGGTAAATCAGATACAGGACGAATCCATTGACGTTTAAGGGAATTAATTCCAGCGATACATCTCTCGCCACGCTTCCAGGAGTTAGCCAAGCAAATAATCTGAGTCATGCTGCTATCTAATCCCAAGTAAGGTTAGTTTAGACGTAAGCATTCAGCGGTCAGCGGTCAGTGGTCAGTGGTCAGCGGTCAGCGGTCAGTGGTCAGCGGTCAGTGGTCAGTGGTCAGTGGTCAGTGGTCAGCGGTCAGCGGTCAGCTTATTTTATTCAAAAGCTGTTCGCTGTAGCTTCGCCACAGGCGAATGCCTGAGAGCTGAGAGCTGATAGCTGAGAGCTGATAGCTGATAGCTGATAGCTGATAGCTGATAGCTGATAGCTGATAGCTGATGGCTGATGGCTGAGAGCTGAGAGCTGAGAGCTGAGAGCTGAGAGCTGAGAGCTGATAGCTGAGAGCTGATAGCTGAGAGCTGATAGCTGATAGCTGACTGATGCTTTTCTATGGTCTTAGCAAAGAGGATTTGGGATAAATCATAGGTGAACTATTTTTATAGTTCCCAATTTTTGACTCAGATATTCTGCTACTAAACGGCGATGACAGTTATGGGGAGTAGGTTCACTACACAGCAGACAGCTACCATCTAATAAATCTGGTGATACTGTCTTTTCGATTTCACGCTCTGTAATTAATTCTAAGAACTGTTTTTCGTAGGTTTCCCAATCACCATTATTTTTTTTATAGGTATTTATGATATCCTTAGTCGGAGCCAATTCTAGACGATGTATATAGTCAATATTCCCAATTTGCTGCAAAAAGTATTCAAAATCCGTCTTTTTGGTGAAACCAGCTAATTGAGATTTATTATTCAGTCTCGTATCGATAACTCGCCTTACTCCAGCATTAATCAGAAGCTCAAAGAACTGTTGAGCACTCTTTTTAGTAAACCCAATTGTAAATAAATTAATAGTTTTATTCATAGTCAGGGTCTTGATAAGGCAAGCTATCAGCTATCAGCTCTCAGCTCTCAGCTCTCAGCTATCAGCTATCAGCTATAGCGCTATGCCCACCCTACGAAAGGTTTATTTCAAGCATTAGGCTGACCACTGACTGCTGACTGCTGACTGCTTACTTGATAAGCAATAGTATCCCCTTGCCTATGATAAACTTCCTTAAGTCTATCCTCCCGAGAGCAATTCTCCCAGTTATCCATAGATGTCGGGTCATCAAATAGGGAAAGTTGCTTCGGTTGATTGATTTGGGAATCACTTAACCCATGAGAGCTGAGCAGCCTTTCTTCTAACTCCTGATGGGACTCTAAGCTGCCATCATTTAGAATATGATTAATCTCTAAACCGGATTTCACTAAATGTTGGCAGACTAAAATTGTCCGATGGCAAGTGATCGGGTCTTTTTCAGCACACATCAAGGCAATTTGGTAAGTTTCAGCCCCTTGAATTACCCGTTTAAGACCCGCTGAAAACAGGTCAGTGGCGGCAATTTTTTCATATAACGCTTTACCACCAACATAACAACTGAGATCAGCCGGTCTTGCCCCCAACTCCTTACCCAGAAAGACATAGCGAATTCCTGCTGACAATAGTTCCGCCTTGAGGGGGGCTTGACTAAAATGAGGTAAGTAACGGCTGTAAGGATGCGATCGCACATCAGCCACCGCCGTAATTTCGTGCTGCTTCAGTAAAGCAATAAAATCTTCAATACTGAGATTAGAATGACCAATAGTGAATAATTTACCAGTATTACTACCAGTATTACTAATTTTACTAATCATCCCCAAAAAGCTCCATTATTGCCATTATTTGTGTCCTTTTATGTCATCAAATAAATATCACTTGATCCGTTTTACTAAGGTAAACTATGCTCAAATTATAGCAATTATAATCATAAGTGAGGTACACAGTATTTTTCCCGATTCCCGATTCCCGATTCCCGATTCCCGATTCCCTGCTCCCTAAAACCCATAACTTTGTACCTGACCGAATTTAAAACCGCTGTAAGCATTAGGCTGACAGCTGACCACTGACAGCTGAATGCTTACTCCAATTCAAGTTAATTAGGTTTAGGATTAGGCGATTCCACTGGTATAAATGGAGTAACCTCAACTCTCACTTTAAAGGGTTTACCTAGCTTAATATTAACCGAATCCTCAAACCTCTGTACCTGTTCCGATGTAATCGGTTTTGTTGAACGGATATCCATTTCGATAGAAGGAGGATTAGTTTTCCGATTGATCTTCCAAGTAGAAACTTCTGTTATACCTGGTTTGTTAAACACTCGACTCTTATTAATCAATTCCTGAACTGGCTCCTCAACTCTTCCTTGCTCAAGCACGTCCCAAAAGGTAAGTCCTAGGGGCACGACTAATACAGCAATCAGCACTAACGAGAATCCCCAGTTTAAAGACCGGCTGAGTTCAGTACTCTGAGCATACCCGCTAAAGACATAGACGATCATGCAAGCTAGGTTAATCCCAATCAGGTTAGTAATATAGAGGAGAAATGCGCCCTGACTATAGGCCCATTCTCCCTGGGATAGGGTTAACCCAACGACACAAAGGGGAGGCATGAGGGCTACTGCAATTGCTGTCCCTGGTACCGCATCTTCTAAAGACGGACGAATTTTAGAGAAACCACTAATTCCCCCGGCCACGATCGCAACTAGTAAATCAATCAGATTAGGTTGAGTTCTTGCTAAAACTTGGGCTCCAAATTCAGGGAATCCGATAACTGTACCAACTAACCAAGAACAACTTATCCCCAGTACGGTGCCTACAGCAATGGAAACAAAACTACTCCGTAACAGTTGCCAATCTCCTTCCAAGGTAGCAAAGGACAATCCTCTTAAAGGCAACATCAGAGGAGCAATAATCATCGCTCCAATAATCACCGCAGCACTGTCGAGCACTAGTCCAAATGTAGCAATTAAGCAAGAGCTAATGATTAAGACTAAGAAATTGAGGGTAAGTTCTGATTCCTCAACCAGAGAATTCCTTACCATCATAATTGGAATTGCCTTTAAGCCAAAGTTCCTGAAAAGATTCAAGGTTTTGGAGACTCTAGTTTTAGTCTTTTGATTCTTTTGATTCTTTTGGTTTTCCTTTTCCATAGATAATAGACGATGCTCCCGACTATTGAGCTAAATTATCTTTCACCAACAGGTATTGACAATTGACACTAAGTAAGGTATAATTAACGACTTCACAATCTGACTGGTAGATCGGATAATCATTAGGTAACGTTACTGCTCCTACCAGTCATTACTATTAAATGAGACGATTGTCAATGAATTCTATTTTTTCACTAATTCAACAGTTATTGATCAATTGGCTACTAATCTTAATAACTGGATCGGTAACCCTTAGTGCTCTAAGCTATGTGGGTGAGTTAATCAGCGCAATTTACCGGTTGATGTCCGGATCTGAGGCTCTCAACTGTTGGCACGAGTGCAGGCACAAGCAGAAGCGATCGCAAGCACTGGCTTCGGCTTAGTAGTTGATACCTTTAACTAGTTTGTAGACTTAATCCTAATTTTACTCATCTGATTTTATCTCTCTTCTGTCACTCTAGGCAGAAGAGAGATAATAAGTTCACAAATATAGCAGTCGAAGTAAAGATTAAGACATATTTCTATTTCCTATTCCCTATGCCCTGTTTCCTTTAAACGCAAATACTATGTCGTCAACTATACTTCTGTTGCTATAACTTCACAATCCCAGAGCCGACCGAGTTGCAGCTCCGACAATTCCATCTACTGTTAAATCTTTTAGCTTCTGGAATTCCTTAACAGCTTCCTTAGTAGCGGGACCAAAAACGCCATCTACTTCGACAGTAATAGTTGCTTTAACTAAAGCTTCCTGAAGTTCGCGAACATCATCACCTTCGAGATAAGGTTTAGTCAGGCTGAGTCTTCTTTCTGGAAGAGATTCGTTAGTTTCTCCAAAGCCAACTATGGGGGCTTGATTTAGTCGCGCTTCAGTATTTCGTCCGTAAATCCCATCTTCAGCAATGGGTTTGTCCGGATTATATTGGTTCCAGAGTCGCTGAAACGCTTTAACGGCAAGAGGACGAATGTTTCGTGTACCTCTGCCAATATAGTCAAAGTGAGGCCTATCCGCAGGTCCAAACCACCTCCAACCCTCTCGCTCTAGATAGGGTCTCCAGCCTTGCTCGTCATTAATATCTAGGGCTAAACCACTCTGGTGATTACTTCTACCAGGAGGGGCAACCACACCAATACCACAGCGTCTAACTTTACCATGATTGAATAGCATTAGTTGCTGAGCAATAGTTCGGTAACCAGAATTGACCGAAAGGGTGCGACCACGAGCCTTAATTGCCCGTGCCAAGGACTGCTTAGCTGCTGCCTGAAGGAAAGGGTGAACTGCTGGACCATTAGCCACATTTAGGTCAGCAAAACTTACCAAGCTATTGGGTGCGATGCTATTTATTTGATCAATCAGCTGCTGGTCTAGTCCCCGCAGGACAGAGGTAGAGCAGCCAGGAGCCTGTCGAACAGTAGTTAATCGATTTTTTGCGATCGCTTGTGTCTGGATCAGGGTTTCAAGTTGATTATCTATCAGGTTAATTTGGTGACAATCTTCACAAAAATCGGTTTGTTCTGATTCGAGATTGCTTTCGAGAGTGCTATAGTCTTTCATAACTATAAATTTAGGATATATACCTAACTCAATGGTTTACTCTAGTTGCTTTCCCTGAAATCTTGCACCACTGTCACTAGCCGTAGCTTCGGCAATATAGCGCTACGCGCAAGCTCCGCGAACAGCCGTCAGTGATCAGCCGTCAGCTTATTTTATTCAAAAGCAGCTCAAGTATTTTGCGCTATGGGCATAAACTTTTCCCGTAGTCTGGCCACATGCCTTGGCCAAAGGCCACGCTACGCGAATGGCTGATAGCTGATAGCTGATAGCTAATAGCTGAAGGGTATATTAAGTTATCCCTAGCTTAATCTTAGAGTGGAATAATTGCCTACCCTAACTATTTAGGTGCAATAAGATTTCAGTACTATTTTGATTATGAGCAATACAATAATCCTTTGACAGTACCCTTGGGGGTACTTTTTAAAGGACTCGTTAGTGATTAAATTTGATATAATTAAAGATCGTGCCAGATGTATTGAACAGGCAAAAGGGAAAAGCGATTGCAATCATAACTAAGAGACGGCAATCGCTGCAAATCCAAGTTTTACCGAAAAAATAATTAATTAATTATTTTTCTTATCTATATCATCCATTATTTTCTTACAGACAGGTTGTTTTGGCCATACTTGTTCCCGGAGAGATTCAAATATTTTCCAAGCTTGACGGTAATCTCCCCCAGTACTACTCAAAACAGTTTTAGATTCAGAAATGACGGCAACCATATCCTCACCATATTTTTTTACACATTCATGACTAGAAGAGTCTGCCAATTTTTGAAATTTCTCTTGAGCCTGAGTATACTGTTCAAATGCATCCATATTTTTACTAATAAAAACATTCCACGCGGCATGATAGTTCCTTTGATCTTTTGTAAGACTAGGTGGGTTTTCAATAAGACCAATACCCAATAATAGCAACAGAAATACTCCGACGATCGGATTTCCTTTAGAGTCTCCTGGTTCAGAAGTAGCATAATTTTCAACATATGAGTTAATCTCTTTGACAACGTCATAAATGTTGTATTTGTTGTCGTTTTTTAAATTGAACAATTTTGTATCTCTAGACTTACATCGAAAATCTTTAAAATCTTTAAACTTGTCATAAAGATGTTTTTCTAATCCACTAGAGTCCCAGCAGGGCATCAAATAGTAAGCCTCAAGATTAAAAGTACTTGAAGTCCTCAGTTGAGCTAGTCTTTCCTCCGGTCTACTTGAAGTTTTTTCAATTTTGTAGCGCCCAGTCGGCTGTTGATTGGGTTGAAGCTCCACAATCAAGTAAACGTACTCGATTTTTTGCTGAGTCAATTGGTAATCACCCTCTTTGAAAATTCAAGAGTATCTACAAGAGTTAAAGGATGCGTTCCGGAAAACTACAAAAAGGTTAGATCGGCACAGCCAACACTACGCGATATTCAGGTTCTACTATAGATCAGGCTTGTTGTTAATAATTTTCCTGGGAATGAGGAAACAATGTATTAGAAATTAAGATAGTTTTTTAAATAACAATCGGCTGATCAAATACTGGTTGATATTATTGTTGACATCTCAAATCAAAATGCTATAGTAACCTATCAATTCTCAAGCTTCATCTCGGCAAAGTGTTCCATCAGCATCCGGTGGATAAAGATGTAACCTCCTCCTACTTTTTGTAGGAAGATGCGATCGGCGGCATAGTCGAGGAAGTGGGCATAGTTCCATCGGATGTAATTGTTGGTTATAATACCTACCTGTTCAACACCTTTTCCCATCGCTTACTGGACATGCCAGTGTTTTTGATATTTTCAGAGGTTATATCACCCCCCATCACGAACATCTGGTAGAGGAGGATGCGATCGCTTTTAGCGGAAGCGAAGCTTCATCGCGAAGCGTGGCCAAAAGGCCAATCCCATAACTCCAGCTACGCAACATTTACAAAAGCGATCGCGTAGCGTGGCCTTTTGGCCAATCCCATAACTCCAGCAACTATCATCCCTGCTTCACTTAAGGTGCGGTCGGAGCTAATCCAAATCACTTAACAAAAATTTAAACGTCATGGTTTTCCCATAACCATAAGCTATTCCCATAGGGTGCGCGTAGCGCATTAGCTGATAGCTTACCCCTTGAATTATCCTTAATATTTCTAGACTATAGCTTTTATTATAGCTATGAGGTACACAGGATTTTTTACCTATTACCTCTTGCCTCTTGCCTCTTGCATCTTACCTATTACCTCTTACGTTCGCTTAGCGTAGCCTCACTCCCTGCTCCATTCTCCCTGCTCCCTACTCCCTAAAACCATAAAACCCTAAAATTTGTACCTCATTACTATGAGAATTAATATAATGATTTTAACTCTAATCAAGTCCCGTCGGACATTGATAACCTTAACAGTTACAGTTGCCATTGTATTAATTTCACTCAAGGCAGCAAGTGCAATACCATTGTTTGGTGCCGGTGCTTCATTTCCCCAACCCCTTTACCAGCGTTACTTTTCCCAATACCAACAAGAAACCAGCGTTAATGTAAATTACAGTACCATTGGCAGTGGTACTGGTATTGAGGAATTCATTAACGAGTCTGTTGATTTCGCTGGCACTGATATGCCCCCAACCGATGAGGAAAAAAGTCAGATGAAACGGGGCTTGCAAATGGTGCCAACAGCGGGGGGAGCTGTGTCAGTCATTTACAATCTCCAAGGTGTAGTGACTTCTGTCAGACTATCTCGCGATACTTTAGGGAAAATCTTTACTGGTCAAATTGGTAATTGGAAGCAAGTTAACACTTACCTGCCCAGAAGAGACATCAAAGTTGTTGTGCGCTCAGATAGTAGCGGTACCAGTTTCATATTCACCAAGTACTTGAGTGCGATTACCCATGGTCTGATCAAACCTAGCCCAACACCAGATTGGGGCTTCAAGGTCTTCTCAAGCCGTCCTCAAAATGGTGGAGTAGCTGGGGAAGTGCGGCGGATTGACGGTGCCATTGGCTATGTAGAGGCTAATTATGCTGTAGAAAACAACTTCCCTAGCGCTAGGATTGAAAATCAAGAGGGTCGCTATATCAAGCCTAGCCTTGACCAAGCCAGTAAAGGGCTGGTCAATGTGGAGTTTAACCAGGACTTCACCCTCAAACTTAACGATCCAGCCGATGGTTATCCAATTGTGGGTCTAACTTGGCTGCTACTGTACCAGAAGTACCCCAATCAGGCCAAAGCCCAGGGGATAAAAGATATGGTTAATTGGATTCTCACTAAAGGTCAGGACCTCAACGGGGAACTAGGGTACACCAGGATTCCAGAGGATATTGCTCGCCAAGCCATTCAAGCAGTGAATCAAAACATCACCGTTGGTTCATAGTAGTGGAGTAGGGTGGGTTATTGTAACGGGCAAGATGCCCGTTCCACCAAGATGCCCGTTCCACCAAGATGCCCGTTCCACCAAGATGCCCGTTCCACCAAGATGCCCGTTCCA
>NZ_JAAHGN010000169.1:0-9711 GCF_010672485.1 Moorena sp. SIO2C4
CCTAAATCTAACACGATTAATCTGCTAAATCTTTTTATATTTATTCTTTGCCTCCCTAACAGCGGTGCAAGCATCCTTTATCGCTATAGACTTGATTTGATAAGGTACTGTCTTGCACCATTCAGGAAGGTTGTTTAATATTCCCGTTTTAATAGCTTTCCAATTAGCCTTGACTTCGCCATTTTCAAGTATTTTGACGGTTTTATTGAAAACGTAACGGGAAACTCCAAACCACTGACGAACCATAGAACGTTGTTCAGCGCTTAGGAACACTCGAATCTTCTTTGATTTTTTGGCCGTATTTTCGGAGTCCGTGGACACGGCTTGAGAAGACATGAATGATGGAGAGAATATCTGCGGTAAGTTCTGATTCCGGGCAGCTTTGAGATTGGTGGAGAACCAGGATTTTTCCACCGTTGAGACTGACCAAGTACTCAATGAGTTCAAATCCGAATCGGGTAAGTCGGTCTCTACAGGCAACAACAATTGTGAGCTGATCTCCGCGCATAATCCGTTCCAGTATGGCTTTAAGTCCTTTCCTTTTGTAGTTGAGTCCTGACCCAATGTCAAAGATGATTTCTGCTTCCGGGAAGAGGGAATGCACGTAGGCGATTTGTCTGGCGAGGTCGTCTGTTTGCTTGTTGCTACTGACTCGACAATAACAGATGGTTGTTGGTTGCCTTGGTTGTCGTCGCCCAAGACTAAGCAAGCTTTCTGTGTCAAAGAGCCTAGTTTATCCTGGGGTCTTCTCACATCTGATCGTCCCATCATCTGCATACTTCCTTAAAGTGTTTTTGGAGACTCCCGTAAGTTCGACCGCCTTAGGGAGTGGTACAAGCGTCATCGATGTAATCTACCATTTAATTGTAGATAGTGGTAGATTAGTGAATATTTTTATAAACTGTCAGAAGCCCTCGGCCTGAGCCACAAGTAAGTGTTTTACCAGTGGCTATATAATTATCAGCCTTTTTTTTTGTTTTTATGAAAAATTCTCTTTTTTTACGGTATATCCTCCTCGTTTCACCCTGTTGAATGTACTATCTGGGATCACCTTGGACTAGTCCTGATCACCTGATTGATTGTCATCTTTGCGGTCTTTTAGCAGCTTGGTGCGCTTATCAGAACGATTCTGCTTGCGAGATTCCCTGAGTATAGTGCGTTGGTTAGAAGTACTAGTTTTCTGGCGCTCTTTGATGGTGCTCAGTACTTTATAAGGGTCCCGTCCATAGTGGGGATACAATATTGGTAAGTTTTCTTGCTCCTTACCAAGTTCTTCTAAAACCTGATAATGTTGCTGATCGTTGATACCCAGTTCATCCCGGATCTGCTGGAGAACCTCGAGACTACTAGCGGAATTCACATGTCCAGCTTGGATGGCTTCTCTTAGCACCCCTTTGTATACCCCCAAGCGGTATTGTTGGTTAGCACCCGGTAGGGTTTTAGCCAGGATGTGTAATTCCTCAGGTTTGAGATCATCCACGGAACGACCTTCCAGAAATTCCGAGAAGTCCAGGGGTAGCTTCTTGAGTTGACGGCGCAACTTGTCTGCCAAACTCTCCTGGGTATATTGGTGGGAACTACGACCCCAAGTTTGATAAAGCCATAAGCTGCTGACTAGAATCACTACACTCTGAAACAGGAATTGCACTAGAACAGGGAACCGATTAATTTCGGGACGACCCCCGTAGATGAAGAAGAAGTTAAACGCAATAAAGGTACAAATGGAAAAGACTCGGTGCAATACTTGCTCGTGAGTGATAGATTGGTTTTTTCGCCACAGAGCAGCTTTGTATGTCTTCTCTAGCTTGGTACAAATTAGACAACTGAGCGCCACGAAGACAACGAAGGTAAGAGGAGTTGCCACCAGTTTAGGAATCGCAATCGGGTGATTCATGATGTAAAACCCTGGCTTGAAAAGCGCACCTAACTGATTCTCTTCATGGGTCCAAGCCCCAGACAGGTAATAATCGAAGTTTCCTGCATACAACCAGTAGTAGACGAAATAGCCAATTACCATGCCTAAATAACCGTATTGGACTAATTTCCGACCAGGCTTAGTCAGTTGTTGCCAGTAGGCTTTTTCGGAATCGATATCCATACAAGGGGACTTACAACTGATACAGGCACTTTTTTCTTGACCTGCGGTCTTGTCTACGGTGCGGCACATGGACTGGGTAATGGTTTTTGGCGGTGCGTTGTGAGCTTCAGTGCCAAGCAATCCCCGTGGTCCAGTAAATACCATCTGAACCATGCCAAATGGACAGACATAATGACACCAACTTCTGCCACCATAGAGGAATACCATCATCATGGCGGATACGATAGTTAGGCTCAGAAACAAACCCAGAACCAAGCGGTCAGAGTTAACAAATAGAATCCGGCAGTTCAAACCGATAAAGAAAATGGCAAACTGCACATATAAATGGTTACGAACTAGCCAGGGATTTTTGCTGATATCCCCCTGTGGCTGCAACCCCAAAGCTCTGGGAATTTGGGACAGAAAGTAAAGTGGGCAAATGCGTCGCCAAGTCTCATGACCAAACACCAAGACAATCATGATGGCGCTAGGCACGATCATGCCCCAAAACATTCGCGCTCCCAGGGCATAGGGTTTCTCATCTAGGCATACTCCCTGGACTTGAACACATGGGTCTCGGGTGAGTATGGGATCTCGAAATAGGCTGAATAGACTATTAGGATCAGTTAAATTGTGTGAGATCGGGTCATAAAACAACGAGACAATTAATATTAGCCAACTAATCGCTAGCACCCAACGGACTCGGTGCCAACTTTGTTCTGGTACCTTTGACAGCATCACTTTAACCCCCTTTTGCTCCATTATGAGAAACAACTTCAGCCATTGACAGTACCCGTTTGGATAATTCCTAACAGCTAGCACCGAAACTAAATCCTGATGATGAGAATTACCCATGCCTGGGCATGATCTGTTCCATAAAACCAACCAGCTTTAGGTCAAGCCTCTTAAGCTTGGGTTTGTGGGCAACCTAACTAACACCATTGGTTTGTGTCACCAGTTACTTATCTGGTTGAGTCCACACCTTTTATGCAGTTTCCAAATTTTTATAGCACTAAGCATTAAGAGGACATTGATACAAGCTTAAAAGCTGTTGTATTCAACTTTTGCATGGATGCATGCCTCTTGCCTTGGGCGTAGCGCCATAACATCATGAGCTTACAAAAAAAATGCATATGGTTCTAATCTGACAGTTGGGTAGACATCGCCCTACTTGCTGTCAGAAACAGAATTTGTTGGAGCTGGTCGAAAGCACTATTAGCTCTACCTGATGTGGTTGGGTAAGCTAGGCTTTGGCCAGTTTTGAATAGGCTTACAGGTTATGGAGAGCTTTTTAAACAGCTCTGGGTGGTCTCTCTCTTGTCTCAATCATCAGTACCAACTGCTCCCATTCGACAGCGGTTTAGGGGAAATTACCTCTCGTCAACATAGGTGTAACTAGGTTTAACCAGTAGGGGTCACTAAACTAGGCATTAATCACCACTGAGGCGGTTGGCCAGTTGGGACAGCTTGGTTAACCCCTCAATTGAGGTTATAGATGGATCTCAACAGCTCCCAGGAGTTAATCCACAAACTAACCGAATCTTGACAGCGAATCATCATATGCACCCTTCTCATGATTTGAATAAAGGATTTGTAGGTTTGTTTAGCTTCACAGATAGTTTACCAAAGCAATTCACCAACTTTACTAAAAATTTGCATAAATTTATTTCAAGCCCTGGTAAAGCTAAACCAAGGTCGCTTTAAATACTTGGCAGTAAGGGATTCAGGAGTCTGATCCCCTTTCAGGGTAAACGCATCTTATTTTGAAATGCCTACTGGATATGAGATTAATAAGATAAGTATTTATGCTTATTAATTTTGAAATCTCTTCTGAGTAAGGCTTTTAGAATTTAGATGCGTTTGCCCTGGATCCCCTTTTCCCGATTAATTGTAGCTGTTGATACCAATATTAGCTTAGGGATAACAATAATCTATAATTTATTTTATAGGCATACTAAGCTTTGATATCTTGAAGCGAATATCTTGAAGCCATGAGTTGCTCGTCCTACCCATTAATCGTAGCTGTTGATACCAATAATTGAATTGAAAACTTAGTATCTAGCGATACTAGGTTTTCATGTCTTCAATCCATTTTGACGTTTATTTTGAGAATAATAGCATTTTTGGCGTTGCTCAACTTAACGATTAATTATTGAAAGCATTAGCATCTTGGCTCCCTAAATCGACCCATGCTGTGGGGTGTCCAAGACTTCACTACATCGCTTTTCCCATCAATCCTAGTTTCGCACATCCAATAAAAATGCTATAGTAACTTTCATTACATTAGGGGAATCAAAATAATGAGCGCCAGAATGGGCGCTTTTTGGGTTTAAGGGTATCGGTCTTGTCCTGATTAACTGGCTTCTCAGACGCCTCTACACCTAATTCTGGAGATTTGGACTCTGGGGATTTTTGAATAGGAATGTCTTTACCCAACTGCCAGTCATTGTCAGCCTGCAATAAAACATAGGTAGCCACATTTTCAATCTGCTCCTCAGTCAGCTTCTTATTGAAGGAAGGCATAGCGTTTTTACCATTGGTTACCTGGGTTTTAATTTTTTCCAGGTCATACATCTCATATCGTTTCAGGACAGGTTTCTTCAAGGTTTTATTGGCCATAATCACGTTATTGCCACCGATATGACAAGCAGCACAATTTTGACTAAAAACCTTAGCTCCTTGAACGGCATCACCAGCGAGGGCTGGACGTTCTAGAGCAAATGTAAACCATACCGTAGCAGTCAACAGGATTGATAGCAGCTTCTTCAAGGGTATTCTCCTTCTGATCAAAACAGATAGCAGGCTACAGAGTGGCCTATAATTATTCCTCAGAATGACTGTAAGCCGATTAAGAACTGCTGTCAAACCTAAGAACCAAGACTATCAATGAAGGAAGCAGACCGACTACATATGAATCGGGATAGCCTGACTGATCAAAATGTCATAAACTGTAAATAACCTCTAGCACCCAAATTAACCTAAATAAAATTAAACCAAAATTAACCAGTAATCTATGAGTCCTCTGCCCCATCATCGCCCTAAACAACTCTCCCTAGGTCCATTGGAACGAGAAATCTTGGAGATCATCTGGGTATTAGGTTGCGCTACTGTCAAAGATGTGCATGAAAAGATTTTGGCTGACCCAGATCGGGAATTAGCTTATGCTTCAGTAACCACAGTGCTACGCCGGTTGACCCAGAAAGGTTGGCTCAGTTGTGATAAACGACAGCGTACCTTTTTATGGAGACCCTTAGTGTCTCGGCAAGAAGCCCAGGTACTCGCAGCCCATGACCAGCTCAATCGCTTTTTAGCCGTAGGCAATCCGGATGTAGTTGCTGCCTTTGCCGATAGCTTAGATGCAGCCAGTGTGGAACAAATTTCTGCGATCGCACAACGACTGCAAGCAGCACGTCAAAGGCGGAAGGAGGAAAAATAATGCATGTGGTGATGATTATAGCAGCATTAGGGCTGGCTTGCTGGCACAGGCACACAAGCTACCAACTTCCTGGGAGTTTGCCCAGGCGCTGGCAACAGGTACTAGTGCAATTTCTTGCTCCACCCCTACTTCTCCTAACCACTGCTTTGGCTGTCCTATCCATGGGGCCAAAGGGACAAATGATCGGGTTACGCACCGACTGGCTCAGCTACTGCCTAGCCCTAGGATTTCTGGGTTGGGCAGTAGTGTTGTGGCTAAAGTCAGCAAAGCTTGGTTGGCAGTCTTTGCAACAAGTTCGTTCCTTACCCCAAATTTGCTTAATAAATGGGCAATGGCAAAATGGGCAATGGGAAAGGGTTGAAAACTGTCCTGGCTTAACTCCAACCCCTGAATCCCTAGCTAGTCAGGGTCAATTGGCTCGTCTTTTAGACACTCCCATACCCTTTATTGCTCAGATTGGCTTTTGGCAACCCGAACTTGTGGTCAGTCAGGGACTCCTAGAAACTCTTTCATCGGAACATCTAGAGGCTGTGATCACCCATGAGCAAGCTCACCACCATTACCGAGATACCTTCTGGTTTTTCTGGCTAGGATGGATTCATCGAATTACCGCTTGGTTACCAAATACAGAGTCATTGTGGCAAGAACTATTGAATCTACGAGAAATCCGTGCTGACCATTGGGCCGCTAAACGGGTCGATGCCCTATTGTTGGCAGAATCACTGTTGACTATGGTTAGCAGTCCCATGATAACTACGGAAAATTTCTGTGCTCCCTTTAGTAGACCTGTGCCTCCCAGTCGCTTCCAAGAGAGAATCGATGCACTCTTGACAGAGCCAGAGTCTGCCACTGGTACTAGCTCCTGGAATTACTCCTGGAATTGGAGTTGGTTGCTATACGTATTATTACCCCTATTGGTTGTACCGTTTCACCAATAAACTTAAGGGCAACAGGCATTACCACAGGCATTAGGCCACAGGGAAAGGGGAAAAAAATATTTTTTTTGGTCTTGACGTCGCGACATAGTGATGTAACTATATAAATATATCGCGACAAAAGGAACGAACACACAAAACACGATAGTAAAACACTTAAATAAACCCCGTAAGTGTAGTAACTACCTAAGTGTATTAACCAGTGTATTAACCCATTGTCATGATATCACGATATACCAATAGAAGTATATCGTGACAAAATGTGCCAAACTTATAAGAGGACAATCACATGTTGCTCTCTCTGGAGCTAGAGGACAAGGACATTGGTTCACAAAAAGACAGATCCCCGGTATGCATTACTGCGAGGACATATTCCCAAACATCTACTAAAGCGCTTCCGCAACTACTGTGTCGAACACGAACTTGACTACAGTGAAGGACTAGAAGATGCGCTGACTAAATTTTTTCAGTACCTAGACAGCAGCCAACAATTAGCAGTTCCAGCACAAACTCCTACCATTGCTGATCTGATTCATGGCTGGAACTTGGAAGAACTATCACGATTAAGTGAAGTTAGCGTTGAAAACCTCCAAGCCATCTTGGAAGGAAACCGACCCACAGATGATGATCTGATTGGTTTGGGTGTAGTGCTATGCAAGAACAATGATGAACCTTGGACAACCGATGAGTTAGTGGAGATTCGCGATCGCTGTTTCTACGGTTTTCCAAAATTGTCGAGCAACAGCGAGTCGCCAAGGATTCAATAACCGTGATCGGACTAACAGCTGCCAATGGTGATTGCTATCAGAGGGGATTTTTTACAGAAATTATCGGTTTTTGAAGCGATTTTTGGCTAAAATCAATCCTGCCAGTTACTGTACTATGGAAGCCGTCGGTTACTTAGATCAACAACCATAGATCAACAAGCAGAGGTGAGCCATAGTACTTAGCCATAGTACTTAGCCATAGTACTTAGCCATAGTCTCCGTTGGTCCGGTTTAACTTGCTTAACAGCAACACTCACTACTCAGCGTGTCATTTTAGGTTTCAGTCTTCAACAATGGACAATTTCTTTTTCTCAGGGTGCCATCTATCAGTTACCACGGAAAGCTTCAATATTGAAGCACCATCACGCTTAGCGGCCTACGCTCTAAGGCGACATGCTAGTGAGCTGGCTGTCTCTGCTCAAAAACTCAGGCTTCAACGGGCTATTGTATCCTGGCCCGGATGCGAGCGACCTTACCAAATTCCCACCTCCATACTCAGGAGCGAGACAACTATGACCGGACCAATACCCCAAAATGGAACCTATTTGCTAGGAGCCAACTACCTTCGTGTTAATGATTTTATCAAAGAAAAGCGTGAAGAAGGTCTAATTGTAGTAATTACGTCAATGTGGAATGATGTTTGCTTACACACCAATGACCTACTTGCACCAGAGCGGGGTATTCTCCAACCCCATCAGTGGACTGGCTTTAATTATCGCTACTTGTGGCGTGATAGTCGGGATGACTATAACGAACTAATTGATCGATTGACTCGGGAGCGTTACATTCCCAAATTCCAGTACACGCTGAGGCGTCCCGATGGCGCATTAGGCCGCTATGAGACCGATTATTACCTGGTAGAGGACTATCTTAACGTACCAGTGCGCATTGGTGTCAGCGATGTCAATGCTTGGGAACTGATATCAGAACCGTTAGCAAGTTAGTTTCCATTTAGCTGTCCGGCAAAAGAAGCCCCACAACGAACATGCGCAGCATGAGTGTGGGATGAATTTTGCACAGAGTCTTTCGGGACAGGAAAACGAGCTATTAAACTTCTGATTAATTCAGATTGAGTCATTCCTCTTCGTTCTGCTTCCTGTAAGAACTGCCTTTTTTCAAAATCGGTAAGTCTGATAATCAACTTCTTGTCTTTCATTATGGGTTGTCGCATGTGTACAGGCATGTGATCATCATAGTAGGTCGATCAAACAGGAAGCAAGGGATGAAACTAGCGTATCAATACCGATTAAAACCAACAAAATAACAAGTAGCTAAAATTGATAACTGGTTGTCAATGCTTTGTGCCCAGTACAACTATTTGTTGGCGGATAGATTTGCCTGGTATGAACAGAATCGCTGTTCCATTAATGCTTGTCCTCTTGTTTGTCATCTCCCTGATTTAAGAAATAATCCAGACTACTACAGCCAAGTGCGATTCGTTGACTAGAAACTTCAAACCAATTAAAGGTCAGAAGGAGGATTAGTCGCTAGGTCAGGAAACTGACTCTGATAACTTGATAACCATGATGGTGAAACTCCATCCCTCGCGAAATCCGAGTGACAGCCTTACCCGGATTTATGAACATAACAAACTCATAGATTAATGCAAGGGTCGAACAGTGAAGCATCCTTAACCTGAACAGATGTTAGTAACAGGCAGGGACTCATGGGTACGCAAGAAAGATACATCCGAGTTAAATAGGTGTAGCGAAATAAGGTTTGATACGCTACAAACAAATAGTTAAAGGAAAACAAATGGATTATGTAGTTTTGGCTCTACATAATGATTTCCCTAATTCCCGGTGAATAGTATCGCCCTAAAAGTCCGAAAAAATGGTTATCAGGAACGAAGTAACTCCTATATATACTCTCAGAAAGGTCGAATATTCTGAGTAGGTAGTTAGCCGTAAGTTATATGGGAGCAAGATTGAATCAAAAGCTAATACCTGGAGTAACATCCAGGATACGCCGACAGATTCACGTCTATAGGAAAAGATATAGTTGTAAGTAGTAATGAATATGTCTAAAACCCAGGGAAACCAGACGGTGGAATGGAATAGGGTAAATTGGCGTAAGCTAGAAAAAGTCTTATTTAAGTTACAAAAACGAATATATCGAGCCTCACAACGTGGTGACGTCCGTGTGGTAAGAAAGCTACAAAAGACCCTAATGAAATCCTGGACAGCCAAAATGATTGCGGTCAGGCGGGTTACCCAGGAAAACAAAGGTAAGAAAACTGCCGGAATAGACGGGAAAGAAGCCTTAACCCATAGGCAACGACTCGCCCTGGTAGTTAACCTAAAAATCCATAAGAAGGCAAAACCAACAAGAAGGGTTTGGATACCAAAACCTGGAAAAACGGAAAAGCGACCTTTAGGAATCCCGACCATATATGACCGTGCTTTACAGGCACTTGCTAAACAGGCACTAGAACCTGAATGGGAAGCAAAATTTGAACCCAACTCTTATGGGTTCAGACCAGGACGCTCATGTCAC
>NZ_JAAHGN010000017.1:0-10554 GCF_010672485.1 Moorena sp. SIO2C4
TAACTGTGTGGCTACTTTTCGCGCGATATTTGCCGCTCCGTTAGTATCTGCGTTAATCAGATATCCCTTGGCTGTTTCATACAAACCACGTCTTACCCGTTTTCCTGAGGGCTTCCATCCTTTGGGTTTTTCACCATGTTTCGGTAATGGATCCTCGTCTAAGTAAGACGCTTTACTGGTATAAGATTCTTCAGTGATTGTTAGCTTGATGCCATACTCGGGGCAAAGTTGCTTCAACCTCTCTATCAATCTTTTGGTGGGAATTGCAACAAAGATTTGATTGCTTCGTCGCCCAATGTTGATTGAATCTTTTTGCCGCTCATTCCAGCCAAAAATGATATTACCAACTCTATCATTTAAGCACCGATTAATAATAAATCTGGCCGCCTTGTTGATTGCATCGCGCATTTGATTATTACGCTTTCTTTGAACCCGATCGAGGTTAGCGTCCCAGAAAAATTCAGGCTTTCCGGTCTTGTACTTTGCTACCAAGCGGGCGTACCCTTGATTCATCGACTTGAGTTTACGACCGTCGATTATGAGACTTTTGCCCTGAGTAGAGACGCCGGTGAGCCAGTTGTCGCCCCCATGGTCGAAGCTCCAAGCCTGCGAATAATCAAGATTAGGATTGTGTTCGTACGACTGCCTCCCATCGTCAATAACCCAATCGAGCCAAAGCTGCCCTAGGTAGGGGCGAATAGTTACCTCTTTGACCCAGTCGGGATCTATAAATTCTGGCGGTTCCAATGTTATCTCGCAGAGTAACTCGGGTTTAGACTCTTTGCTAACCGATGGATAGAACAGCCCTTTTTTGTAAGTTAATGCTTGCTTTGGAAAAGTAACAGCAGCTAAGCCACCTTTTTGGCGATATCTAGGAAGCCTTGGCCTGTCAACTTCGCCTTTATAATATTGCCTAACTAATTGGTTGTAACTAGTCATCGACTCCCCTACAGACTTCAACGTTTGTTGAGCTGACTGGGCAGCCATAGCCTTATAATGAGGACTCATCTTAAGAGCCTTGTCTAATTCAGGATATTTAACTGCGCATCTGTAGGTCTTCCAACCAAACTTAAGGACGTCATCACGCCAGTAAGTCGTATAGCCCTCAGGTTGTTCACGTAACCAACTATAGTGTTTTTGCTTGGCGTAATATATCGCACAATTGATTAGGCTATTGGCCTGTTCGCATTGAAACACCCAGAAAGCATTTTCTTCATCTGTAAATGTCCCCTTAACTGGGATTGTTCTATACATGTTACTATCACCTAATTGCTCCTATTATAGCTTAATTGAATTGAATGGATACGGCGGGGTAAACCCCGTCGCGTCCGTTTCATCCCCGGTCTTTAGACGCAGGGTTCTCACGTTCCCGGATTTTTTGATAGATTATTCGCTGCCGATGCTGGTTTTGCTGTCGGGCTTGAGCGAGCATTTTAGTAGATAAATCTACCCCAGTGCCTCGAAGATTGGGAAACTCTTGAGCAAGACGATTCAGTAAACGACCTGTGCCACAGCCAAGGTCTAATACATTGGGCTGATTTGTGAGTTCTATATACTCTAACAGCCGTTTATGGAGTGCTTGGTAAAATACTGTGGTGAACAGGATGTCGTAGTTTGGTGCCCACAGATCAAAGAACTTTTCTTTGATGCTAAAAAAATTACTACTCATTATGACGTTTAAATATTGTTCGCTTTTGATTTTCGGTGTAGGGTAGCTTGAATAGTTAAATGGTAGAGGAGGGAGCAAATTTAATGATTAATCCAAAAATTAATCTTGAGTAAGTTTAAAATTTACCCCTTCGTAAATATCTTGAAAAGAAACGCTTAACTCTAAGGAGTTAAGAGAAATAACGGAATTTTCTGATTCATACTCAGTGAACTGCCATTGATTGGTAGCAGTTTTATTATATTGCAGTAGACGATACTCACTTTGTTCGATTAGAATATATTCTTTGAACTCTGAAATAGAACGATAGTATAAAAACTTATCACCTTGGTCATAGTTTTTAGTAGAGTTTGATAAAACTTCGACAATTAACATCGGGTTCGTTACTGTAGTTGTACCCTTACCTGTGTAAACTGGTTCACCCTGAATCACCATAACATCTGGATAGGTATACTGACGGTAACGAGGTATCCACAAACGCACATCACCAATGTAAACTTTGTACTGTTTTCCCTTTAATCCGAGTTTGAAAAGGGTAGCAATATTAAGGGCAATTTGATTATGATTGGTAGTGTCACCAGTCATTGGTATAATTTCTCCATCCCGATATTCACTCTTGTATTCTGCTGTTTCTTCTAGTTTTAAATAGTCTTCTGGAGAAGAATATTTGGGTTCAGATATTAGTTGCATAGGTATTTAAAATTTTCCTTTGTTATTCTGTTTATCCTACGTCTAATTATTATTTTTTAATCATCCTATTGCCTATTGCCTATTGCCTATTGCCTATTGCCTATTGCCTATTGCCTATTGCCTATTGCCTATTGCCTGTTGCCCCCTAGCTACCTAGCGCCAAATCTTGATAGTGTTGTCGAAACTACCACTGGCAAGAGTTCTGTTATTCGGACCAAAGGCAAGAGCATGAATGGTGTCTGAATGACCGTTGAGAGTGCCAATTTCTTGAGTTGTATCAACATCCCATAGCTTTATAGTAGTATCTGCACTACCACTAGCGAGGATTTGGCCACTACGGTCAAATGCGATCGCATAAACCCAACCATTATGACCGTTGAGGGTGGTAATTTCCTGGGCAGTGCTAATATCCCAAAGCTTGATAGTACCGTCAGCACTAGCACTGGCTAGGGTCTGTCCATTGGGAGTGAACGCGATCGCAAGCACCTGGTCTGAATGCCCTTCAAAGGTGTGAATTTCCTGACCACTTAAGGCATCCCACAGCTTGATGGTAGCGTCAGCACTACCACTAGCAAGGATTTGGCCATCTGGCCTAAAGGCTACTGAATTAATCAATGATGAATGTCCGGTCAGAGTAGTGAGCTGCTTTAGGGTACGAACATCCCAAAGCTTAATGGTGCGATCACTAGCGCCACTGGCAAGGTGGTATCCTTGGGGGTGAAAGGCAATGGAATTCACGTCACCGGAATGCCCTGTGAAGGTGAAAATCTCCTTACCATTACGCACATTCCAGAGTTTGATGGTCTCGTCAGCGCTACCACTGGCAAGACTTTTTCCCTGAGGACTAAATGCCACAGCACGCACTTCAGCGGAATGCTTAGAAAACCAACCTCCAAAGGTAAGGATTTCCCAGGCTGTTTTCAACTCCCACAACTTGATAGTTTTGTCCCTACATCCACTGGCTAGGGTACGTCCATCAGGGCTAAAGGCTACAGAATAAATTTCATCGGAATGACCGTTGAGAGTGGTTGCTGCAAAAACGATAATCCTGGGATTACCTCTTGGTGGCCGAGAGTTGCTTGTTACATTAGTTTTACCAGTTTTACCAGTTTTACCAGTTTTACCAGTAGATTGGGGAGTTTGTTGATTACGGTGGAATTGCCCCCAGGTCAGACCAGCTTCGGTTTCTTGGGTGATTCCTAAATCGTCCATCACTGCGATCGCGGATTGATACCTGAGCTTGATGGAACTCTGAATCATTTTGTCGAGAATCCGACTCAATTGTCTACTGACGGGATTATGGAGCAAAAAATCCCGCCAGACAAAGCCATTTTCCATCGGATCGTATAAATTAAATGGCTGAGTTTGGGTCAATAAATGAATGCAGGTGACCCCTAAACTATAGATGTCACTGGCAAATACTGCTTTACCAAAGATTTGTTCCGGGGCCGCATAACCAGCACTACCAATAGTTGTGCCAGTTTTGGCTAAGGTAGTGCGTGTGGCATACTTGGCTGCACCAAAATCTACCAATACCAGGTCTGGGGGAGTGATAATGCCTTGGCCAGCACTGGGGCGGAGGATACCACGACGAATGATATTCTCTGGCTTGATATCCCGATGAATTACCTTACCTTGGTGGATAAAGTTGAGCACTGGTAACAACTGACTCAGGAGTCTACGAATCTGACTTTCTCGGAATGGTTCAGTTGCTGCCAACTCTTGAGCTAAATTTTCCCCATGGATAAATTCCTGAACTATGTACCAGTGATGATCTTGTTGAAAATGGGCGAAGAGTTCAGGAATCTGGGGGTGTTTGCCCAACTGTTCCAAGCGCAAGGCTTCCTGGTGAAATAATCGAGCAGCTCTGGTAGGATAATTGTTACCTTTATTGTTACCTTGATTATTAGCTTGATTATTACCTTGGGGGTAAAACTGCTTAATCACACAGTAGGATTTAGAGGCTTTTCCCTCGTCGATGGCCAAAAGGGTTCTGCCAAAGCCTCCTGCTGCAATCAGCTTAATAGCTCGGTATTGCTGTCCTAACAAGAGTTTAGTGCCGCAAGTTTGGCAAAACTTGTTGGCATCAGGATTGTAAGGCTTAGGGCAGTTGGGATTGAGACAGTAGCTCACAGAAACAACTGGTTAGATTACTTGTGTAAGCATTCAGCCGTCAGCTGTCAGCCGTCAGCTAATCAAGGGGAGGTAGTAAACAAGCTTACGGGCTGGTACGGCTGCTTGAAAATCTCTGCTAGTCTTACTGATCCGACCCCGTCCAGTTAAAGCCCCTGATAGCACCTCAAGTAGGGTGCGCGTAGCGCATCAGCTGATAGCTGATAGCTGATAGCTGAATACTTACTTACTTGTATTGTTTCATAACCCAGAAATAGGTTGAAAATTCCGTAATCGCAACGCATTAGTTACCACAGATACTGAACTAAATGCCATCGCTGCACCAGCAATAATGGGATTGAGTAACCAGCCAAAGATCGGGAATAACACACCAGCCGCAATCGGAATTCCTAATACATTGTAGATAAAGGCAAAAAAGAGGTTAGTGCGAATAGTGCGGAAGGTAGCACGACTTAGTTGAATGGCTGTAATGATGCCTTGTAAATCCCCGGAGATTAGGGTCAGATCAGAAGCTGCGATCGCAACATCAGTACCTGTACCAATGGCAATGCCCACGTCTGCTTGAGCCAGAGCTGGGGCATCATTAATCCCATCCCCTACCATTGCTACAGTTTTGCCTTCTTTTTGGAGAGTAGAGATGATGCTAGCTTTTTGATCTGGTCGGACTTGAGCAAATACCCGATGGATGCCAACCTCGTTTGCGATCGCATCAGCAGTTTGTTGATTATCTCCGGTTAGCATTACTACCTCTAATCCCAACCGCTTCAAGGCTTTCACCACCTCAGCTGAAGCAGGTTTTAGGGCATCAGCAATGCCCACAATGCCTTCAACTTTACCATCAACTGCGATCCAAACTACCGTTTTACGGCTCGCCTCCCAATCCCCCTGATAGTCTGCTAAAGACCGATCCGGTTGCACCGTCACATCTGTGTCAATCCCTAATTCTTCCATCCATCGTTTTGTCCCAATCTGCACCAATCTCTTGCCCTTGAGCCCATCATCTGTCGGTTCGGAAGAGAAGAGGGGATGATCATGATCAACAATTGCCTGTACCCCACTGCCAGCAACAGCAGTAAAATTCTCTGGTGTTGGTAACTGCAATCCTATTCCCTGAGATTGGGCATAGCGCACCACTGCTTCAGCTAAGGGATGTTCCGAATGACTCTCTACCACTGCCGCTAGTTGCAACAAGTTGATTTCATTGCTGCCGGTAAAGCTGCCCAGTTCTGAGGAGGAGTCATAGATGCCTCCAACTGTAATAAAATCCGTTACCGTAGGTTTCCCTTCCGTTAGGGTTCCGGTTTTATCTAGGACGATGGTTTGCAGTTGATGAATCAATTCCAGACTTTCGGCATTTTTAATTAAAATCCCGTTTTCTGCGCCTTTACCAGTCCCTACCATCACTGCCGTTGGAGTAGCTAGACCTAAAGCACAGGGACAAGCAATGACTAACACCGCCACCATATTAATCATCGCTAGGGTAGGATTTCCTGTGGTCATCCACCAAACTCCAAAGGTGACCATTGCGATCGCAATCACTACCGGCACAAACCAACCTGTCACCTGATCTGCTAAGGTTTCAATCGGTGCTTTAGACCCTTGAGCCTGGTGTACTAACTTAACAATCTGTGCCAGTACGGTATCTTTCCCGACCCGAGTCGCCTGGAACTGGAAGCTACCAGTTTTATTAATCGTTGCTCCAATCACTTCATCCCCCGGCTGTTTCTTGACCGCAACACTTTCTCCTGTCACCATGGCCTCATCTACACTAGAAGCCCCTTCTATAACTATGCCGTCTACCGGAATAGTTTCTCCTGGACGCACTAATACCACATCCCCAACTTGCACCTGAGCCAAGGGAATATCCTGGGCTTGACCATGGCGAATCACACGAGCGGTTTTAGCTTGTAATCCCATCAATTTACGAATTGCTTCAGATGTCTGTCCTTTAGCCCGGTGTTCCAGCAATCGCCCTAGCAAAATCAGGGTAATCACTACAGCAGTGGTTTCATAGTACACAGGGAGAGTTACCCCTTGGGGTAGGAAAGATTTCAAAACAACCGGGGGCAACACAGTGGGAAACAGAGAATAGACATAGGCAGCACTAGTCCCAAGGGTGACTAGGGTATTCATATCTGCTGTTTTGTGTTTCCAGGCTTTCCATGCTCCAGTTAAAAAGGACTGTCCACACCAAAACAGAACCGGTGTGGTTAATACCAGCTGTAGCCAAGGATGATGTAACCAAGATGGAATCCAGGGGATAGATAATCCTGTCATCATCGGTAGTGAACCAATCACTAAGACAGTACTGAGCACAGCACCGACAATGAATTTTCGTTTTAGGTCAAGGGTTTCCGCTAAAAAAAAAGGGGTGGCATAATTTGTGACATCCAGATTGGACCATTGAAATCTTATCTCCAGACCAAAGTCACACAAAAGTAACCAAAAATATTCTTCATTGCCTCAAGCATGGAACCCAGATCGGTTGGTTGATTGACCCAGAGGAAAAAACTGTGTTTGTTTACCATTCTAAACAAGAAATTGAGGTATTCGATCAACCCGATATGTTACTTCCTGTACCATCTTTTGTAAGTGAGCTAAATCTTACAGTTAAGGATTTATTTGCCTGGTTATTACTGTAACTATGGAGTCCTATAGCATTTTTATTTTAGTTGTGAACATAGATTTTGTAGGGTGGGCAAATGGACATGATAGTAAGCATTCAGCTATCAGCTTAAGCGCTACGCGCACGCTACTTGAGGTGCTATCAGCTATCAGCTTATGAGCTATGGGTAAGTTACGGGAAAAGTGCTATGAATCTTGTCAGTGCGATCGCATAAGCGCGGAAGCTGAGGCCTTTCGGCCACGCTTTGCGAACGCTTCCGGAGCGTAGCGTGGCCTACGGCCAATCGCTCTTGTAGGGTGGGCAAATGGACATGATATTTGATCTAATTGCCTTTCTCTCATAATTTGCCCACCCTACCCTACGGAATGGGTACGCCTAGCCAATAGTATTGTAGATCATGCAGACAGACACGGTTTTAAAGGGAATTATTTAAAGTATCTCAGAAAAGCCGCTAATTTTAACAAAAAATGGTCGCGAAAAACCCAATTACCCAATGGGGCATTCAGATGGAATAAAGGAACTGAATTTCTTATAGAAAGAGACAACAAAATTATTTATTACGGCTAAACTTAAAAAAATCATGCCAAACTTAGATATTTCCAACAAAGCTGATAATACCATAACAGCCAAAGGATATATTGAGCAAATCTTAAATCAATTGCTCATTGACTATCAAGCTACTCAGGCAGAAAGAGTAAAAATTTACCGATGGGAATAAAATCAAGACGTTAGTATATTAGGGATTATTGAACTATTAACCGATACTATTAGAGGATACGCCTTTCAAGTGATTAATGATAATTCATTAAATACCCAATAAATTAGTAATGAATTACAGAAAATAAAACTAGTAGAAATCCCTAAATTTACTGAATGGTATTTTTCACAATACTTTGATTATCCTAAAATGAAACACTATGTCGAAACCCTGAACTATTTACGTTTATTAATAATCGAATATATCAGGGATATCAAAGCTCTTGTAGAGTGCGTTAATGAAGTGTAACGCAGCTGTCAATGTCCGCTTGAAAGTGAGTACGCGAATAGTGTAGGTTGGGTTGAGACAACAAAACCCAACAAACCGATGATATGACACAATAAAGGTAGTGAAGTCGAGGAGAACGCCGTTGAGTGCGATCGCCTGATTTTGTAGGGTGGGCAAATGGGCATCAGAGCTGATGAAATGATCAAATTCCCAAAATTTACCCACCCTACTTACATTGACTATCAAGCGCAAATCATTTTTATTCGGGCCATTTTAACCCACGCCGACTACGATAAGGAGAAATGTAAAAATGACAACTGGTTTAACAACTCCTAGTCCTTATTACCTTAAATTAATCACATACTTTGCGCCCCGTCCGATTACGAATGACGCTGAATTAATCGCAACCCAACAAAGAATAAACGACCTATTAGATCAAAAAACTATTAATCAAGATGATCGAGATTCTCTAAGGGTATTAGGAATGTTAGTCTATGACTATGAAGAAAAAACTGAACAATTCCCCGAATTAACCGATGGAGAATTATTACAGACATTAATGGCAGACTATAGATCTAAAGATACCAGATTTTTTAGGGATTTTTGAGCAAGAGCAAACGATTTTAGATATTTTAAACGGAAAGCGTCAACTCAATGCTCAAGAAGCTTTGAAAGTGCGATCGCTCTTGTAGTGCGTATGCTATTGTCGGGTGGGCAAATGGGCATGATCACTGATCTAATTGTAAAACTTTCATTATTTGCCCACCCAAGCCTACCGAATGCGTATCCCTCTGGTGTTGGTTGGGTTAATGAAATGTAAATCAGCATGGGTTCCTAGAAATTTAGCGTTGATGCTAAATTAAATTATTTTGGTTAAAATTATTACCTGAATCTTGACGCATTTGTTCAATCACCTCTGGATAGTTTTCCAGATCTTCTAAGGAATTTAAAGGGGGATAAACCACTCTATCTTTTCTTTCACGTACTTTATCTAAATAAGCATAAAAAGCCTCATCATCTTCTCGATGAGATAAGACATATTTTTTTAAGTCTTGATCACTCATAGTAGCAAAATTAGGTTTTTGATTCATTTGATCCATTCCCCATTAGGTTTAATTTCAATCTCAATTTCATCACCAATTATCATGAAGATATTGAACGTGCGTTCATCAAATCTGATTAAGTTAATTGGTAAATACAACCTTGTAGCCCAACAAGAAAGAGTATAACATTGTAATAGTTGTGCTTGTGTAGGAATATTTTGCCCTCCCGAAACCATACCAATAACGATTATTATAACGCGCTCCGAGAGCTGTTGTAGGGTGGGCAAATGGACTAGATCACTGATCAAATTGCCAAACTCTCATTATTTGCCCACCCTACTCTACTGACCGCTGACTAAGCGTACGCTCAAGTCTGGTGGGCAAATGGACATGATTCCTAATTAAATTGCCAAACTCTCATCATTTGCCCACCCTACTCTACTGACCGCTGACTAAGCGTACGCTCAAGTCTGGTGGGCAAAGGGAGATGACAACTGATCTAATTGCCAAATTATCATTATTTGCCCACCCTACCCTACCTAAAATTTCAATCTTCTGGCTCTACACCCATTGCTCGCAATTGAGCTGCTAGACGTTCAGCTCGTTGATGTTCTCGTTCAGCTCGTTGACGTTCTTTTTCAACTAGCTGTCTTTCTTTCTCAACCGGTGTAGGAATCCAATTTTCTGCTGCATCGTACCAACGCAACCAAAGTCGGTTTAACTCTTGATAGTTTCCTGACCACAATCCTAAACCTAGTTCTATTTCTGGAAGCCAGAATTTGTCACCGTTGAGAATCACTTCCCGATAGCTGCTGCGCACTAATTCAAACAAGCGCAGTTTATTGCTATTACCATTGAAGACCACGTAATAGGGAATCCGTAGCATCCGTTCGTAGACTTCCCATTTAGTTGGGGGTTGGTTGGCTTGTGGTCTAACTTCTCCTAAGTCTTCTTTCTGTGTACTAGGAGAAAGTAATTCGATGGCAATAAAAGGAGCTACTCCTTCCTGCCAGATCACGTAACTCAAGCGGGATTCTCTTTGTTCGTACAAACGATCCACTCCCAAGACAGCAAACCAATCGGGACGTTTATACCAAGTAGGATGTTTGAGATTGTAGTAAATATTCAGATCGCTAGCAACGAGAATTTGGTTTCTAGGATAATTGGGTGGGAAAAACGTTTTCTCCAGTAAGTCTGCTTGCCAAATATGGTATTGATCTGGCAATCCTGAATCCTCCTTTTCTTCGCTAGGTAGATCGTACATTGTCGGTAGGATTTCTTTCGGGGGTCGGGGCGGATCTGTTTGTTGATACATATAGAGCAAAGGGAACAGGGAATCGGGAATCGGGAATCGGGAATCGGGAATCGGGAATCGGGAATCGGGAATCGGGAATCGGGAATCGGGAATCGG
>NZ_JAAHGN010000170.1:0-9640 GCF_010672485.1 Moorena sp. SIO2C4
CCAGTAATTAGCAAATGTGTTTCCAATTCTTTCAGAGATCCATTAGCTATGGAGAGATGATGGATATAGTCTCCCAAATGCAGTCTCCCTTTCCCCTCAGCGATGTTAGCTGGAATTGAAACGGCTCTCGTTGAATTTGGCTGCTCAGTCCATAAATCTCAGTTTTTGGTAACTTAGAAGTAAGTTGGTAGCATAGTACAACCAAGTCCATTGCCCGATTCCAAACCTTTAAGTCTCGATAACTCTTAACTTCGATCACCTGGATCACCTTTTTCGTTTAGTCATTATCTAAAGCCCAACATCTAACACCCAAAACCTAACACCTAACACCACTTCTCTGATGCACTCTAGCGCACGTATGAGGCTCCATTAATATCAATGTTGGTTCCAGTTGCCGAGGGGACTTGTCCGGATAAGAGGAAAACCACCATGGCAGCAATTTCCTCTGGCTGGGCGATTCGCTGTAGGGGAATACCTGATAATATCTCAGACAGAGGATAGTTTTGGGTAAATTCCGCAGTCATCTCGGTATCAACAAAGCCGGGACAAATAGAATAGGCTAGTATGCCATCAGCCGCGAAGTTTCGAGCAATACTTTTAGTGAAATTACTCAGTGCTGCTTTGGAGGCTGCATAGTGCATACACTCTGGGGTGTCACCACGATGAGCTGCACGACTGGAAATATTGACAATAATTCCTCCTCCCTTGGACTTAAAGTGTTCTATGGCGCGTCTGGTGATGGAACTAACAGCAATCAGGTTAACTTGAAGAGTTTTGAGCCATTTTTCTTCCCAGACTGAGGGATTATCATCCAAGCTGAGTTCGGTCATGATGGCGGCATTATTAACAACACCATCAATGGCATATCCCAGATTAATAATTTCCTCCACTAATTCTTGTCCTGCTTGGGGCTCGGATAAGTCTTTTTGAATTACAACACAATCCGTTTTTGCTTCGGATGCTAACTTCTGGGCTGGCTCAATATGGGAATTACAGTGCACCACAACTCGTGCTTCTGACCCAATAAGATGTTCGGCGATGGAGTAGCCGATTCCTGTTCCTGCTCCTGTTACCAGAAATGTTTTTTCTGCGATCTTGATCATTGCATTAGTTCCATTAGGTTAAGATTCAGGATTTCTGGCTAGGAAAGAAATCTGGTTTCCAATCCGCAGGCACTTCTCCCACTTCGTTCTTAAAATCGTGAAAGCTGTTCGGCGAAGAAATGGCTATAAAGTGTAGGTCATTGCTTGATTCATTCCTAATTTGATGCAGCGCTCCCGGAGATATTAGTATGCCATCACCCGAATTAAGAACATGTGTTGTGTTCTCAATTACTATAGATGCTTCACCCTCAAGTATAAAGAAAAACTGTTGGGCAACTTCGTGGTAATGTTCTACTCCCCTGCTGTTGGGAGGCATAATTTCCTGTGCAACGGTTAAATTGTCATTGGCTAATAAATGCCATCCTTGACAGCCAGTTCCCCATTGAAAATTTTCGGCAGTAGCTTTATTGATGATCTTTGCGTGGTTTGACATTGCTTTTTTCTCTTAAATCTAAAGTTACTTTAGCATGAGCAAAACTTAGGAGTTTACTCATGCTTTCTTGGCACGGATAAAATATAACTGCTGATAGAGATTGCCCTCTTCTTATAGAAAGGGGGAGGGTTCTCCTTCTAGATCTGCTAGTTTTTGATAGCTTTGGACAAACTCTGTGTGATAGTTAGCTAAGGCAACATTAATTCTGTGGACAACAGCCCAATTGGCATCACCCCGCTCTTCCCAGTTAATAGAATAGTCTAAAGGATTGTCACTATCGCTTTCAATTCCTTTTCCCCAGTATTTTTCCATTAACCTATGGGTTAGTCTGGGGCCATTTTTACTGGTGGCGATGAAGAGAATTTCCCCTCCTGGTGCCAGGTAGGAACTACCTTGGGTAATTAAAGTGTCCATTACTAGTCTGCCGCGATCGCCATTGCGGTTCCATTCTTCACCCCGAAATTGGTCAGCAAACTTCAGCCTTGCTTGCAATTTTTCCTCCGTATCAGGTAGTGCTGGCGGGTTGAGATAAATGCGATCAACTTTCCCTTCAATCTCTCGATTCCCTTGAATTGCAGCAAAGCAGTTAGACTCAAAACTTTGGAAATCTTTTGGGTTAAGACCATTCAATGCCCAATTGCTTCCTTGCAGGGTAACGGCATAAGGGTTTAATTCCGTGCCAATTACCTGAGCTGCACCACCTTTTCCGGCGACTATGCCAAACATGCCTAAGCCACCAGCAAAATCCATCACCACCTTGCCCCTACAATCATCAGCAGCTACTAGCTCACACATTGTGAGGGAAAATAGTGAAGAAGGTGTCCAAGCATTAGGATGGCTTTCTAGTAAAATATCTAAGTCATTACTGAGATGATATTTGACAATCGTGCCCGCCTCTAAAGACTGATAATCAATGTTACTGTCCGAGTCGTAGGTAATAATTGTTTTTTGTGTACAGAAATCTTTGTCTGTTTCTAAATTCAGCTCTGGAGTTTTCATTAATTCTATTTGTCTTCGGTAAAGCTACACTAATTGGAAAGTTTCAACTGTTTTTTCTAGGTAATAATATGCTAGAATTTCGCAAAATTCACTGTAATAAAATAGTTGTATGCCCAAATCCTCCATTTGATTAACTTCTTGGTAAGTGGGAGTACGATAATATGTTCTTTTACTAAGATCCTGTTTTACATCCCAAGAAAAAGGAAAAGAATATCCTTGAGCTAACTCATCGATGTATTCTAAAAATATTTGGGCACCCTTTTTGTAAATTAAACATAAATTTTTTAGATAGCTGTAGTTTTTATTAAGATCTACAGAGTAAGCTCCTATGATGCTACCTGTATCAATTCCTTCCTCAACAATATGTAAAGTGCCGTAAAGAGATTTTCCTTCAGCCATATCCCACAAGGAACACCACACGCCAGCACGTTCAGGAAGTTTTGATGAGTGAATATTGAAAATCTTACCCACACCATATTCACTTGCTACTTTAATAATTTCTGAACTGATGATTAGATTGTTCCTTACAGACAAACTAATGTAAGGTTCATGTTCTTTATAAATAGCAATAATTTTCTCCTGTTCTTCTCTGTTTTTCGTACTTTTGATGCGATACAATTTGCATTCGTAGTGTCTCGCCATTTGATTGAATGTCATCAAATGGCATTTTTTATTGCCTAGATTTTTTTCAATGTCAGGGAAAACTATGTTACGGATATAATCTTTAGTCAAAAAATTAAACTTAGACAATTTTTCGACTTGGCTTTCTGCTTTTCTCGATACTTTTTGTGACAAAAATATATGAACTTTAAAGTTTATATTGCTCAAAAAAGGAAGCAAAAAATTTAGAGTTATATTAGCGATAATATCTTCGTTACAAAAAATAATCATATTTTTATGCTGATTATTTTTGTCCCTTTTTTGCCTAAAATTGTCTTCACAATTATTCATATCTTCTTGTCATTACTTACTTGTCTATTAAGATCCTCTATTCTGAGTTTACTCTCTAAGTCTTCTGGATAGTTATCGGGACTAAAGTAAGCAAGTTTAGAGAGAATGTCGCTTTGTGTTTTCCAGGCCAATTCATCTTGTAAATATGCCTCAAAACTTTGGCTTGTAACCACCTTTTCTAGTTCTTTGTGTCCAGTAAAATAAATTCCCTGGTCGATGGGATTGGCAGTATTATTATCGAAAGTCCAACGCAGAACTTTTCTAATCTTCGTTTCGGAGTTAGTAAATCCTTCTCTACCATGAAAAGCAACTAAATTTGCCAGCACTAAACTTTCCCTAAGTTCTTCTAACAAAACGCTTGTGTAATTCTCTGGATCTTTATTAAAATTCCAGATCCAGTTCATTGCTATCTGAGTCAAAGCGCTTTTACATTTATATTCAACATCACCATCGGCGCGATAACCCGTTGTAATGCATCTTTTTTCCTTATGGTAATTAATAATTGGTTTACTAAGATGACCATCCGTTCCTTCCCTAAAAAAGGTAACAGCATCTGCTTCTTTTAAAACAGCTAGATAAGGCAAAGGAATAGCATTTAAAAGATGCTGTCCACTCGCCACACGAGTTTCCCCTCCTGATTGAGCATTTTCTAGGACTGTAAACACCACCCAATCAGGAACGACTTTTAAGAATGTGCTGTCTTGATGGACTTCCTGATGACCGTTGTATTTATTACCCTTAACACGATCAGCTGGATTTGCCATCATCAAAACATCATTTTCTTTAAAATCAACGCCATAGTCAGCTAACACTTTTCTGGCTAAAGCATTCTCATTGGATTCTATTTTGCCAGCATTACTATAGGGTTGTCGCACTTGTTCCCCGAGCAATAAATGCAACTGATTTCGCCATTCTTGAAAACGTCGATTATCTAATAACGCATCATTTTCGTGAGTACGGAGAACAAAAAAACCATATAGATTTGTCAATAGCTGCACGTCCCTGCGAATCCCATCATCTGAAAGCTTTCCCCCAGCAGGAATCTGAATAGTGAAATCTTTTTTTGTTAATTTCCTGAGTTGATATAAAAAATCGTAATTGTTCTTTACAAAATTCCTTTTTTTGATGTAATTATCTAGATACATTGTCATTCATAACATTAAGATGATTTATATGTCAAGATATGTCAAGTTTTCTCTTGCTCTTGATAGGCTTTAACTACAGCCTTAATAGTATCATGATTTTCCTTTCTTTCAATTATTTCTCTTGTAACTTTAACAGATTGGTGTAACCTATAAGCATAAGATTTTCTTAACTTTATAAAGTTTTGTTGAATTAAGTAACAAAAACACCTTAGCCCACCGCTACCGGGAGGGAGCATGTCATTTTTGCTGGGGGGGCGACATGAATGGCTATAAAGCTGACAGAACAAGCGCGGGTTGACTGACAAAACTAATCAACCACTTACTGGTAGGTTTGTATTCTGAATTCCAGTCGATAGTCGTTTATCCTGAAGGGGTGACATGGAAGCTAGAATGTAACCATAATAAGCGACCTAGCTCTTATACCTCGTAAATAATACTCCAGTTTATTGGGATTTAAGCTCATTAACTCCTTCACCAAATCCCAAAACGACTCCATAAAACTCACCCAAGTTTGACCATATAAGCTGACAGGGCGCTTGTCGCCCCGTCAGGAAAACGGCTGTAAGATTTACTTAATCAAAAGTCTCTCAAACCAGCACTAATAAAGACTCAAAATTCTTCAATTTCTTAGCTTCATTATTATTAGCATATCCATAGACGCGAGGAAGTTGCTTAGTGCTTAAAAGTACTTTTCTGACCTCAGAGTTGGATACATTACTTAGGTTTCTGCCAGAAAGAAGAGCAGTAATGGCAGCTATCCCCAATGCCTGACCAACACCAGCATTGAATTCCACAATTCTACCAGCGGATGAAGCAAACCCTTGAAAACCAGAACCAGGACTAACAACGGCTAAATTAGGAACTGTCTTAATTTGGGCATGCTGGATGCCAATGTTGAAAATTGGCTTACTAAAACTTACACTTTTTATCCCGTTCTCAGAGGCTCTGTTACCAAGACCTTCGATACCACCGCGCACATCAAAATGATAGCCAAAGGTTCCCAAAGCAGACCAATTCGGTGTGCCACCTAAGAGCATTTGGGAGCCATAGAGAGGGTCTACTACACCAGTAATATTGCCTGCATGGCGGATATAAAGTTCAGATGCTGGCTTAACGGCTTTCGCTCCGATACCCTTTAGCCAAGTTTCCACGAAATTCATCTCTTCGAGAATCTTAGCAGAGGGTTTAGCACCTGCTTTAGCAAATTCCTCTGCTTCACTGCCATTGACCTTACACAGGAGGGCATTCCAGGAAAGCCTACCCCCTGGAAGAATTGCCACATTGCCTTCATCTGTTCGCCTTCCTGGAGACTCCCGCTATAATCGCGAGATTTAGCGGTGAGAGGAAAGGTCAGAAGTTCCCTTAGAATAGTGGTTTGTTCGCGAACAAACCACTATTCTAAGGTTTCGTCTCCGGAAGGACAGAGTTTGAATTTTGTCTTGAAAGTTCACATTTAATATCTTACAATGTGAATATGACTGAAAAAGCTTACCGTTACCGTTTTTACCCAACCTCTGAACAGGAGAACCTGTTGAGAAGAACTTTAGGCTGTGTAAGGCTGGTTTACAACAAAGCCTTAGACGCTAGAACCAAAGGATGGTACGAAAACCAAAAACGGATTAGTTACAAAGAAACTTCCTCAATGTTGACAGGATGGAAAAAACAGGATGACTTATTTTTCTTAAATGAAGTTAGCTGTGTACCACTTCAACAGGGATTGAGACATCTTCAAACCGCTTTTACTAATTTCTTTGCAGGTCGAACAAAATATCCGAACTTCAAGAAAAAACGTAACGGTGGTAGTGCAGAATTGACAAAATCGGCATTTAAATGGAAAGACAATCAAATTTATCTGGCTAAATGCAAAGAACCTTTACCTATTCGTTGGAGTCGTCAATTACCTAAAAACTGCAATCCAAGTACCGTTACGGTCAGCTTAGATCCATGCGAACGGTGGCATATCTCAATTAGATTCAATGACTATAGAGACTTGAGCTTGCCTCCAAAGGATAAACAAATTGGTTTTGACTTGGGGATTACCAGTTTAATCACGACCAGTAACGGCGACAAAATTCCTAATCCCAAGCATTTTAAAAAACTAAAGAAAAAATTAGCTAAATACCAAAAAGCTTTGTCACGAAAACAAAAAGGTTCTAACAATCGTTACAAGGCAAGATTAAAGGTAGCTAAGATACACGCAAAAATCAAGGATGCTAGAAGAGATTTTACTCACAAGCTAACCACTCAACTGGTCAAAGAAAACCAATTGATTGTGTTCGAGGATTTAGCGGTGAAAAATATGGTGAAAAATTACAAACTAGCTCAGGTAATCAGTGATGCTAACTGGGGTGAAATAATCCGTCAGGTCAAATATAAATCAGAATGGTACAACCGTAAAGCTATTTCCATTGACAGATGGTTTCCCAGTACTAAGTTGTGTTCTGTATGCCTTAATCGTGTGGAATCTTTGCCTCTGAGTATCCGGGAATGGGATTGCCCATCTTGTAACGCTCACCATGATCGCGATATTAATGCATCAATTAATATCTTGGCGGCAGGGCTTGCCGTGTCAGTCTGTGGCGACTGTAAGACCTGAAGAGAGTAAGTCTCGGAAGGCTAGTGCTAAGAAGCAGAAACCTAAGTCGTGAGTCTTAGGAATCCCTCGTTATAATCTTTGATTTAACGAGGGAGGATGTCAACACCAAATCCAATCACATCGTAAGAACGTTCTTGATTACTGGCCATCTTTCCCTCACCCCAATTCCTGAACAACTTGATGAACTGATAATTCTAGTGTTCTATAGCTGTCGGATATTGACAGTACCCTTCGGGGTACTATTGATTTTCACTATTTATTCAAATTAACTTCTTGGTGGTGGGAATCGAGAAGAGTGATTTTTCGGAATTTTCCTACATTCTCGATCAGGGCTACTAGGGGGAGAGTGGGAGGGTGCATCTCATATTTGTAAAAAAGAAGGGGAAGTGTGGGAAGTGTGGGGAGTGTAGGAATTTTCGCGGGAATTTTTGCCTAATTGCAAAAGCAAGGGATGCGCCGACCTGAGGGGGTTTCCCCCACTCGCGCTTTGCCTCAAGACAGTGAGATGCACCACGGTAATCTTAGCCTGCTCAGTACTTATTTGCTACAACGAGATAGCTACCATAGATTGACATCAACGGAAAATGCCAACCTAAATACTGGGATACCCTACCTGATCCATATAATTTAACTCCTGAGAATCCATGCATTTGCAATCTCAATCGCAGAACTTCTGGAAAATGCTGAGTTAAATGGCTGACACCGTAAACTGACATTCCAATGATTTTATTTTTTATGTAATTAGGATTGGGAGTGGTAAGCAACAGCCTTCCGCCAATCTTCAACACTCTTTGGAATTCACATAATGTTTTATCTACATCGGCAGGATACAGGTGTTCAAGAAACTCACCAGCAGTAATCACATCAAAAAATCGATCTTCCATAGGTATGTCTGTTGAAAGACCATAGACTTTTTGTGAATAGCACTCAGGCAAAACATCTAATCTTTCTTGTACACAATCAAGACCAAATAATGTCAGGTTCGGGTTCAACTCCTTAAAACGTAATCCACCTCTACCCGTATTGCAACCTACATCAAGAATCTTTACAGCTCCTTTCTGAAAAAAACTGAAGAATTGTTCGTACCTTTTCAAAGTAAAAGGGTCGTGTTCTGAACGATTTTGTTGAACATTCTGAACTTCGTACTTCTTATGCAGATTGACCATGTTTGCTTCTCCAATTCAACATAGACATGACTAAACTCCAAAGCGTTACTGAATTACGGGATGAATCAGGGATAGACAGGTATTTGCCTCGGTGGCACCGGCACCTCCGGCTAACTTCAGGTAATGCACTAACAGTCCTATCGAATGCTTCAGCATTTCTACTGACTTCGAGTAACACAAAGTCTTGGGATGTAGCCGAGCCAGATCGTGCCTCAATCGAGTGAAATCACCCGAACCTCGGGTCATATACAACTTGTTGACGATATCTGGTCTCCATCCGGGATGTAGTTGGGATACACCTTGAAACCATCTGTAACATACAACAAACACTGCCACAAACGCTTCGTACGCCCACACCAGTTCAAAGGTCATTGTACTACGGTCTCCGATTCCCTAAGCTAGAATACCAGGTTCCAACTGGTTGACGGCTGTCGGGACCAGAACCTGGTTTTTTTAGACCCTACTATGGGCTTGCAACTCCGAAAAGTTCCCCCAGTTCTGGAGTATAGTTTGGGTCATATAGCGCTACGCGCAAGTCAGAAGTTAGAAGTCAGAAGTCAAAAGTAAGCTATGAATAAGTTTCGGAGTTTAGGAGCGATGCAGAGGTGCGACCCGTGGCGAATTTAATTCGCCAACGGAAAGCGCACCTAAGCGGTCTTGGGGGTTTCCCCCACTCGCTATTGCATCAAGACAATGTCAAACATCTGAATGCGTAGTGCTATAAGCATCCGGAAGCAGCCCACCCACCTGCACGGGCCGAGGTGATGATGGTTGTATGATGAAACCCATTGACCATTTTTGAATTTGGGTAAGCATTCAGCCGTTCGCGTAGCTTGCGCCTATGTGCAATGCGCAATGCGCAAACGGGAGAATTTAATAGTTCGATATTAATCAGAATTGAAAGTCTGGGGAAAAGCCCTTGGCCTAGCGGATTGGCTGATAGCTGAATGCTTACACTTCAACTTAACAACCTTGGCCAAAGGCCACGCGCTTCGCAGCAAAGCGGGACGAAGTCCATCGCGTTCAACTTAACAACCTTGGCCAAAGGCCACGTGATCGCGTTCAACTTTCAACCGTTCAACCTTCAACCGTTCAACCGTTCAACCGTTCAACCTTCAACCGTTCAACCTTCAACCGTTCAACCTTCAACCGTTCAACCTTCAACCGTTCAACCTTCAACCGTTCAACCTTCAACCGTTCAACTTTCAACCGTTCAACCTTCAACCGTTCAACCGTTCAACCTTCAA
>NZ_JAAHGN010000171.1:0-9637 GCF_010672485.1 Moorena sp. SIO2C4
TGGGTTAGTAGAAGTGGTTAAAGCCACCATCACTGGCTCCATCATCGGTAACCTACTCCTAGTGATGGGATTTGCGATGCTGCTGGGTGGATTGCGTTACAAAGAACAGGAGTTTCAGCCCATTGTCGCCCGGGTGAATGCCTCTTCAATGAACCTAGCGGTGATTGCCATGTTGCTACCGACAGCAATGGATACCACATCCATTGGTATTCCTCAATCTACATTACAACAGCTTTCGGTGGCAGTTGCCCTGGTTTTAATTCTGGTTTATGGGCTAAGTCTGTTATTTTCCATGAAAACCCACACCTATCTGTTTGATGTGGGAATGGCGGAAATGGAGTTAGAAGAAACAGGGGAGGCTGGAATTGCCAGTTCCGAATCTAAACATCTGCCTAATATGTGGTTGTGGGTGGGAGTCTTGGTAGTGGTTACCCTGCTGGTGGCACTAGAGTCAGAACTTTTGGTGGATAGCTTGGAATCTGCCACATCACAGTTAGGACTAACCGCACTGTTTACCGGAGTAATTTTACTGCCCGTAATTGGTAATGCAGCAGAACACGCCACTGCGGTAACTGTCGCCATGAAGAATAAGATGGATCTCTCAGTTTCCGTAGCCGTAGGGTCTAGTCTGCAAATTGCCCTATTTGTTGCCCCAGTGTTAGTGCTAGCTGGGTGGTTTATGGGTCAGCCGATGGATTTGGATTTTAATCCCTTTGAATTGGTAGCAGTAGCCGTAGCTGTGTTGATTACTAATTCAATTAGTTCTGATGGTAAGTCCAACTGGCTCGAAGGAGTTTTGCTATTAGCAGCTTATGTCGTCTTAGGACTAGCGTTTTACTTCCATCCAGTGGTTGAAGGATTGGGTTGAGTTAACGCCTAGTGTGTAGAGTTTGACCGTTGAAGGTGATGATGAACAAAGGGATGCTCGCCCGGTCGTAGCTACGGGAAGGCAAATTTCAAGTGAATAAACTTGTCAACATCCCTGTTATCCCAGAAAAATCTGGCTATATTAAAGCTAGAGGGGTCGAATGTCAATGATAAATCGGTTTGATTTGTAAGACAAATTGATTGGTAAGAAAAATAATCATCTAATCCACCCCTTTAGCCTTTGCCCTTTGCCCTTCATCCACCCATCTAGCTTGAGATTAACCGAGCACGCTGATGGGATGGATGAGCCCCTGAGGACATTAAGCCGAGATGCTGGAAGCCGAACAGATATTACATGAGCGCTATCAACTCAAGCAACAACTGGGACATAATGCTGGACGACAAACTTGGCTAGCTGAGGATCTAGGAGTGTCACCTCCAGAATTGGTAGTTGTTAAACTGCTGGCATTTGGTGGTGACGTTAATTGGGACGATTTAAAACTCTTTGAGCGAGAAGCACAGGTGCTTAAACAGCTCAATCATCCCCGGATTCCCAAGTATCTTGATTATTTTAACATTGATGACCGAGTACTCTGGTTTGGCTTGGTACACAACTATATCCCTGGCTCCTCCCTCAAGGAACAACTAAATCAAGGTAAACGATTTACAGAAGGGGAAGTGCGCCAAATCGCTGTGGATGTGCTGAAAATTATTGAATTTCTCCATCAGCTGAATCCAGCCGTACTGCACCGAGATATTAAGCCTAGCAATCTAATTTTAGGGGATGATGGGCAGATTTATGTCATCGATTTCGGGTCAGTGCAGGATCGGGCATCCCAAGAGGGCGCGACATTTACGGTAGTGGGAACCTATGGTTACGCCCCCATGGAACAGTTTGGTGGTAGGGCAGTACCAGCATCGGATTTGTATGGCTTAGGGGCGACGTTGATTCATTTGCTCACCAGGACTGCACCCGCTGACTTGCCCCAGCGGAATTTGCGCATTTGCTTTAAAGACCAAGTCAACCTCAGTGCTAACCTGATTAGCTGGATTCAGAAGCTGACCGAACCGGCTCCAGAGCAACGCTTCAAAAGTGCGTCTGAAGCAATTCTAGCCCTAGAGTTGGGCATGACACTCAATACTCCCAAAAGCAACAAACTGATCAAACTCCCCCGAAGCAATTTTGTAAATAATTCAGGTCAAGGGGGTGTATTGGATGATCGAGTACCCGTACCAGATGAAATCAAAGGCTGGAACTGGGGAGCTTTTTTGATACCTGGGTTTTGGCCTATGACGAATAATGTTTGGATTGGACTGATAGCATGGGTGCCTCAATTGGGTTGGTTTATGGCGATCGCGCTCGGTGCCAAGGGCAATGAATGGGCTTGGAAAAGTCGTCGCTGGCGGAGTATTGAACACTTCAAAGCTCACCAAAGAGGGTGGGCAATCGTGGGGATTCTCTTTGGCGCACCAGTGAGCCTGATGTTGTGGATATTTGTCTTGGGCTTGGTCTCTGGTTTTTAATTTTTAATACGTAAATTAATACCTAAACGATCTACCTTGCTGCTTCACCCTGGGCAAACTTGAACTCAAACATGCCATATACTTCTAACAAAAACATACCAGTGCAATTGTTAAGAAACAGCAGTATTTATCGCCGTATGTATCAATGACAATAGCGGACCATTCTGCTCTGTGCCACTAACCGCTAATTCGCTATGACACAAGTAAACCCGCTCTGTAACTCTACCGAATAAATCTCGCAAAATTCGCTCTAATCGCTGTTGATCAGCTTGGACTTTATCTTCCTCTGTCCAAGGACGTCCAGACCATTCCTTTAGAAATATATGAGCTCCGAAAAGGGTAGCTGCACCACCACTAAGCCAGAGGGAAGAACCTGCATCTAACCAAAACTGCCAACGGTGGCAGCGGCGAGCGGCACGGTATTGGAAAATAGTAGCAAGGGTGACGGCATTGGTAGCTGTGGGTAGGCGGCGGACAGGATAGGGATTAGCAGTAACGGTGCCACGACGTAGCATCAGAATGAATTTGGCGATAGTTTGGGTGGAACGCTGACGGTTAGACGGTTGTTGGTTGGTTTGGCTCGAATCATTCACCTTCAACTCTTTCCCCAGTCGTCCATTCACTTCCCAGTAGTGTTGAGCAGTTTCCATCAGTTCCCGCAGTGCTGCTAGCTGGTCATAGGCGAGATTAGAACCATGCCACAAAAATTTCTGAATGGCGCGGTCGAAAACTACCAGGCACGAAGGAATCAGACCCTGTTGTTGTTGCTCCCGCTGTAGTTCTAACCATTGGAAAATCTCTGAGTAGGCAGTTGTTGCCTGATGCCCTAACCTATCCCAACGAGGAAACGACTCCACTGGTAACAGACGAGGTTGCTCAGGATCAGGAGCATAGCAGTGATCCGCTAATAAACCAGCACGGACAGGATCAATTAGGGTTGCCGGTTGCAGATTTGAACCCTCAACCTTCAACCTTTCAACATTCAACCTTTCAACCTTCAACCTTTCAACATTCAACCTTTCACCCTTCAACTCCTGTACTTGTGGTTGGCTACTGAGTACTACCAACATTTGTGCGATCGCATCTCGATTCACTAACCGTCCCAAGCCAGGATACACTAGCGCTAGTAGGGTTAGTAATCCCTGAATCATCGGTGAGCTAATTAATGGACGCTGGTCGTTGAGGGGTTCTACGGCAATGCCTTCCTTAGTCAGGATTTCCGTTAAGGTGTAGCGTGCGATCGCATCTAGACCTGGAGCAATGATCGCAATTTCACCAGGCTGCACTTGCCCAGACTTGACCGCTTGACTTATCACCCCAGCCGTTTGCTGCAACAGTTGAGCGCGGGAGGTAGTTTGAATCGATTGGATAGACTCAGGTAGACCTTCAATAAACATGGAATTACTAATTAATTCCACTACTGTGTTTGCCAATTCATCTCGAAAAGCATCAACAGATAAATCCGGTAAGATTTCCACCAAGCAACGGGATGCCAAATCCGCTAGATAATTCGGGTCAGCATTAAGTCCCAAGCGTACCTGTCCATTAGGATTAAAGCTAAAAGCTCCCACAGCCCCTTGATTGAGTAGAGTCTCAAATAAATCCCGAGCGATCGCGGGATAGTCATCCACATCATCCGCCAGCACTGCCTGATAGCGCTGCTGCAAATACTGCTGATAAGTGGGGTCTGGCAACAAATACCGCCAATACAGTTCAGCAATAATCCCGTAGGTTAATAATCCCCTTTCTAGACACCAGCTTCGCCACTCTAGCAAAAGCTTTCCCACAGTTGACCAAAGTTCCGGGTTTCCTTCCTCCTCTGGAATCCCGACCGTTAACATGTGGGGAATGTCTTCAACAGGTATCCCACTCACTGCTGCTAATTGTAACAAGTCCAGGAGCCGACGAACTCTAGTGTAATCATTCCCCCCTGGCAGTTGTAGTAGATCATTATCCAGGTCAGTACGCCAGTGCTGGGTGGCTAAGTCCTGCTCAGTCTCAGGACGCAATCGCAACGGAAACTGTGCCTTGAAGTCCAATCGCCCAATTAACAAGGGCCAAAATAGCATTACCTCATCTTGAAAAAAACCTAAAGGTGTCTTGGAAAGTACGGGATACCGTCCCCGGATTACCTCTGTCAGCCGATCCGCCAACTCACGCCGATTATCGTCATTAGCCGCAAACACCAAAATTCCTGGGGCTTTTGAGGGGGTTCTTTGATATCTTGAACTCGACTTTGGGTTTGACCAATCCAGTCCTCCTTCAACCCATTGGTAAAACTGACTCACAAGGCGAGTTGTTTTGCCAGTGCGAGTTGAGCCAATTATCCACAGTGAATTTTGAACCACGGAATTTTTCTTTAGGTAATTTGTTATCATACCACATGAACTAGGATGTAAGAGTTCTAGGAATAATTAGGTGCAAGAGCGCACCCCTGAGATGTTCAGAGTATGAACCTAAAGAATTGAATGAATCTTCAAACAATCTTACGCACAGCTAGACAATGGTTCTTCAATACACCAGAGAGAGCCTTGGATCAGGCATACAAAGCGGCACTAAAAATTAAAGCGATTGAAGATGAATATTTTGGAGGTAAAAAAATCTCCGCCGATACCAGTCAATATAGTAACAGCGTTATTGCCTATTTTGAGGCAGAAATTAATAAATATATAAAGACTATCAACCTTAGACTAGCAGAATTTAAAACCAGTCGTTCTGTTATAATAAATTCTGAATTAACTGGATCTAATCCTCTCGAAACTAGTCAACAACAAGCTAGGGAAAATTCTCGGTTATCTGAGTCAATCGACCTCAGCGATCAGCAGTCAATACTTATTGAAAAATTAAATTTTATTGATGAAATTATCAACAAGTATGATCCACCAAAACCCGAAAAATCCACCGCAGCCTTGATTCCCATAGACCAAAAGCCAGATAATCAGATTACTAACGCCAGTCCAAGAGAAGTTGTCAAGCAAAATTCCAATCTTAGAGAAGCTGCTTATTTGGAATCAGACAACAATTCATCTCGAAATAATCAAGGAGCTAACTCCAAAAAAATAACCGATAAAACCGGTGTATTACCTAGGTCAATTGTAGGGACAGTAAAAAGAATTCAGCAGGAACTCGATCCACGAGCCGAAGAGAAAGTTGTCAAAACCTTTCGTCGGTCTCAACGTAAAACCGTAATCTCTATTAAATTTATCCTAATTTTAACTATTGTTCCTATTTTAACTCAGCAAATTTCTAAAACGTTTTTAGTTAGTCCCATAGTTGAACACTTTAGAAGTAGCCAGGAATCAGCTATTTTTTTAAATTATGAGATGGAAGAAGAAGCTCTGATAGAGTTAAAAAAATTTGAAGAAGAACTCCACTTTAGAAGCTTACTGGGATTTACTCCTAAACTATCTGAGGAGGAGATGAAAGAAGAGATTAAGCATAAAGCTAATGAACTGGCAGAAGACTATCATAATCAAGGGTCCAATGCCATTAAAAATATTTTTGCTGACATTATAGCTCTAGTTGCTTTTGCCTTAGTTATCATGAACAGCAAACGAGATATAATTATTTTAAAATCTTTTATGGATGATATTATCTATGGACTTAGTGATAGTGCCAAAGCGTTTATCATTATTTTGTTTACCGATATGTTTGTAGGATTCCACTCTCCCCACGGTTGGGAAGTAATCCTAGAAGCCGTATCCCGACATTTAGGAATACCAGAAAGTCGAGAGTTTATATTTTTGTTCATTGCCACATTTCCAGTTATCTTGGATTCGGTTATCAAATATTGGATTTTCCGCTATCTGAATCGGATATCTCCTTCAGCAGTAGCTACCTATCGCACCATGAATGAATAATAATATAGCAGTCGAAGTAAAGGTTAAAAAATGTTTCTGTTCCCAGATCCGCTGTTCCCTGTTCCCTATTCCCTACTCCCTACTCCCTCACCCAATTCACAACTGCTATAGCAGTTTTGGCAATCTTCAAACTTTCCAACTTACAACTTGAGCATAGAGATAAGCGATTGTTTCAGACATGATTGACCGCACTCCTTGACTAGAAACCCACCACTGTTTTGCTTCATAGTCAAGGGAGTTAGCGGCTATTGCTCCAACTTTAACCTCAGGAGCAAGAACTTGCTTAAATAGCATCCAACTTCTGCGAGTATGAACATCAAATGAATAAAGATTAATAGACTTGATTGATTTATCTGAGGTTAATAGCCACTCCCGTAACGCCTGAGCCGATGCTAACGTACGATTGACATTAACATCTGGTGCTGGAACAGCAACTAGTTTATCTGGCTCAACACCCAGTGCGATACACGTTGCCGCAGTCAGTTCAGCATAGGTTTTATACTCTGACAGATAATATCCTTTACGCAGAGGAGGGCCGGTGGTGATCAATTTTTGATAATTACCCCGATAAAATTCTTCGATGGCACCTTTTAAGGCATAGTCCGGTAGCCATCCTTCTACTACTAATGCATCAGCGTTAATCGGAGACTTAATCGATAAAAATGGGTGGATATGAGTTAACATAAAAAGACTGCAAGTAATAATCAAAAAAGTATTCACAAACCATCCTTGAACCGTTAAAACCCACTGTTTTCGCCTACATACTAAACGCATGATTGGGACTTTTAATGAAAAATTATCTCGTCAATAGTCACTAGTCATTAGTAACCACAAATAAATGATATTGTGGTCACTAATGTACGGTATAGTCTACGGTATAGAAAACCGTGGTCACCTAATCACTGATGACTAATAATCACTGATGACTAATAAGGTCTAGAGCATCTCACTTTTCTATTACTTACCAATCAAAGTCCCATCTGTCCGGATTATTTAAAAAAGGATTATAGTCAGTCCCCTTGCTTCCTTCGTTTATAGTATTGTTTTTTGGTAATTGACTAATGACTAGCAGCTTATTAATTCTCTACAGGTTTGTAAGCATTCAGCCGTCAGCTGTCAGCCGTCAGCTGTCAGCCGTCAGGTTAAAATAAACCTCAAACAGTATAATTTAAGAGTTCGAGATTAATGAGAATTTCAAGTCTGGGGAAAAGCTGATCATAAGCATATGCGCTACGGGCACGCTACTTGAGGTGCGGTCAAGCGGTCAGCCGTGAGCCTAAGGCTCACGCTGCTTGAGGTGCTTAATTTTATCCAAAAGCGGTTCGGTGTAGCGTGGCCTTAGGCCAATGGCTGATAGCTGATAGCTGATAGCTGATAGCTGATAGCTGATAGCTGATAGCTGATAGCTGATAGCTATTAGCTATTAGCTTACAGACGCTTCTTTTTGAGATACTCAAAAACCGACTTATCACCAATATCATCGGGAATCGGTTGCAATAGTTTACGCAGGGCAAACACCATAAACAAAACCGCCCATAGTCCTAATAGAATCATCTCCCAATCTGTAGACCAAAATCCAACGATATGTCCCAGTAACAGCATGGGTACTAGGGGAGTTAGGAATTTAGTTTCCAAGCGATTAAAGCAAAATGCTTCCTTGAAATAAATTCCGGTTAACGCTGCAAAGGTAAAACCAATTCCGAATAGAGAAATAGGATGGTTATAAATGTATATAGCAAGGGGCTCATTGCTGGAAAATGCCAGTACAATGGCGGAAATGCAACCAATGCCCCAAAAGATTTGTAGTAGGCGGTGCAGGGGGGCTAGATAAATATGAATAGTGACTAAGCTAACCCCTAGGGCAAGGCAGAATAAGCCATAAAGAGGAGTCAGGACATTTAAAATACTTGGGCTAGCTCCCCGCAATAGAATTAAATTACTCGCGATCGCAAAGCTCAAGGCTGCTACCACTAAGCCAGCGCGGTAGATAACTACGCCAATGCGATCGCTTTCGGTAATGGTAAATTCGCCAAACTGACCTTGGTAAACTACTGGTTCAGATGGTTGTAGTGATGTGGTCATAATATCCTGGAAAGGAACTCTGTACTAATTAACATTTTAATTTTTAATGCTTAATTCCACTGTATCTCCCCAATCCAGCTGTAATTGAGACTTAGCACTCCCACCGTTAACAGCGATTTCCACCCAACCATGACTACCAATTAGGGCAACGTACTCTCCAAGTGGGCAATTGCTGTAGGTTTGAGTATGGGGGATAATGCGATCGCTTATCTTAACCAACCAAATTTTGCCATCAACCTCAGCTCCTGGGATATTGGTGATTAAATTACCAAAATGGTCAACATATTGGATAGAACCAATAATCCCATCATCGGTTAGTCTTTTTATTGGCATATCTAGTGTTACCAAAGTGTTTGGCTCAATTACCTCTCCCAACCTTTCGATTGGTAAGCCACTAGCCAAGTGAGCTCCAACACTGGCAAAGATATCTCGACCATGAAACGTAGTGCTAGGATTTCTAGTGCGCCAGTAGTCTGAGTTGCTTAGCTCAACTGCTGCCATGAGTGGGTATTGCTCTAAAACTCCACTGAATAGCCCATTATCTGGACCGACCAAGAAACCCTGTGAGAGTTGGATAGCGATCGCTCTGCGGTGACTGCCGACTCCTGGATCAACCACCGCCACATGAACTGTCCCTGCTGGAAAGTAGGGATAGGCATTGAGCAAATTAAACCGAGCAGCGGCTAGGTTTTGAGGGGGGATTTGGTGAGTCAGGTCTACTATAGTCAAAGTTGGGTTAACTTGGGCAATGACACCCTTCATCACACCCACATAAACATCTTGTAAGCCAAAATCACTCAGGAGAGTAATAATCCGATTCTGAGGCATGGTTATCTCAAATCCAGTTGACTGATTATCATATCCCTTCTAGGGTAATGAGGCAGAATTGCTATGAGCTTCAAGGGCTTCCAACTTTAAACCTTAAACTTTCAACTTTCAACTTTCAACTTTCAACCGTCAACCGTCAACCGTCAACCGCTTATTAAGGCTGAAGTATGAAGTATGACCTATGAAAGCTCAAGCTCAAAGCTCAAGGCTGAACGGATGAGTTAGGATAAGGATTAAATTCAATACCACTTAAGAAGGCTAATCTACCCTAGAGCAAAGGTTCACTAATCATGTCTATGGACACATTACTAACTGAGGTATGGAAAGCTTGGCATAGCAACAATGACTGGATGGCTTGGAATTTGTTTCTAGCATCAATACCATTAGCTCTAAGTTTTTGGCTATTCCGCAGTAAATCTGGCTTACACTCCGGATTATGGTGGATAGGTTTAGCAGTTTTTATCCTATTTTTGCCA
>NZ_JAAHGN010000172.1:0-9608 GCF_010672485.1 Moorena sp. SIO2C4
CGAGAAAATTTATCAATCCCGCCAGAGACATAGACTGTCGCAATAGACGGAGAATGAAAATTGCCAAAAAGGCAAAACAAACCAGTAACATAACCGGGAAAAAATTACCAAGAGCGCTAAAACGCTCCACGGTAAGAGCCAGCCGACAGTTTCTCCAGGACCCCAGGCTGGCTCTAGACCCCCAGTTAAGGAGATACCTAATATTTTATGTCCTACTCTCAACGCCTATATCCATGGGCGCTCATTCGTCTATTGCCGAAGATGCAGCGGATGGTTGTGCGTCGTTTTCGCAACCGATCAGATGCGGAGGGGCACTTGCAGGCTCTGAAACGACTGATGCCTGATGCTGATTTTATTATTATCTTCGATTTAGGAGACCCGATAGACGGCCAGCCTATAGACGACCAGCCTATAGACGAAGAATCTTAAGGAGCAGGGAGTGTGGGAAGTGCGGGAGACCCAGCTTCCCAGTAATCAAATTTTAGTCCGACCCCAGAAACAGCCCTGGGCGTGACTCAGTAATTAGTCTTAATTCGGTAATTGTCTATGGCAAAACGTGCAGATATTGGTAGCAAACGCTTAATCAGTTTAGCACCCAATGCTTGGGTGCAATGGGTAACTGGTAATCCTCAAGTGCGAGCATCGGAGTTACTCGATGCTGAATTTCAATGGATTAGTCGAGAAAGCGATGTCATTGTAAAAGCTTATAGTCCTGAACATCAAGAATTTCTGATTCTCAATGAATTGCAACTACGCTATAGTCAGGCAATGCCTCAGCGTATGCGCAATTATGTCGCCTTAGCGGAAGAAAAATACAACCTATCCACTTATCCAGTATTAATTAACATCTTGCCGCCTCCAGCCACCGTTACCATTGAAAATTGCTACGAAAGCGAATTCATGGGATTAAAGGCGTATCAAGATTATCGGGTAATTAATCTGTGGGAAGTAGATGCTGACTTGGTACTGGCACAACCCTTGACATCATTATTACCATTTGTCCCAATTTTATTTGGAGGTGGTAGTGAAGCGAAATTGCGCTCAGCCGTCCAGGCACTAAGAGCAGATCAAACCTTGAACCAACTAGAACCGTTGTTAGCTTTTTTCGCTAGCTTTGTATTAGAAATACCCTTAATTCAACAAATCATGAGGTGGGATATGACAGTATTACGTGAATCACCCTGGTATCAGGAAATTTTACAAGAGGGTGTTGCTCAAGGGATTGAACAAGGGATTGAACAAGGCATTGAACAAGGGATTGAACAAGGCATTGAGCAAGGCATCCAACAAGAACGTCGAGGCAGTTTAGAGCGCATCCTTAAACTGCGATTTTCAGAGATTCCTTTAGAGATATCCCTGAGAATTCAAGCTTTAACTCTCGAACAACTAGAAGAGTTGATGGCAATAGCATTAACCGTTAACTCTTTAGATGAGTTTAGTGAACAGTTGCGAATGTAGAATTTAGAATGTAGAATTTAGAATGTAGAATTGGGAATTAATAATGTAGAATGTAGAATTGGGAATTTAGATAGAATGTAGAATTGGGAATTCACCATTCTGTCTTCACCATTCTGCCTTCACCATTCTGCCTTCACCATTCTTAATTCTAAATTATTCATTCTTAATTTTTAATTCACCATTCTGCCTTCACCATTCACAATTCTAAATTCTACATTCTGCATTCTAAATTCTTAATTCTGCCTTATTTGACTAAAGCCCGGAAGCGAATAAATCCATAGGAATTGGGTGGGTTTCCGGGTGAATCAGCGTTTGGCACATCCCCAACTTCCACTACTACTACTCCATTTTGATTGAAGGTGACATTACATCCGGCTGGCACTGAGGTTCCTGGCCCGTAATACCGACCGCGATCGCTATCGGGAATATTAGTAAGATAGATGTTCGGTTCAGCTGGACCACCATTGGCTAAGGTAGTGGTGCTCTGGAACAAAGCAATCCCGACATCACTACTTGGGAAGCCAGCTGTGGCATTAAAGGAATCGGTAATAAAGGTAGTTTCCCCAGGCACTCGGTCACAGATGCGCAGGTTTTTAGCATCGTTGCTGCCATTGGAGAGGAAGTATACAGTATACTCTAACTCATCTCCTGGCATTACTTGCCCAGAGTTAATTAATCCCCGCAGATAAACATCAGGATTCGGCCAGTTGGGGTCATTGTCATCAGCAGCACGGTCGGAACCAACGTTATTCTCAGAACTGCCACCATCAATGCCATCGATAAAGGGTGAGCCGGATTGCGGTAGCTCTATCCACTGGTTGGTATCTTTGGGTTTAATAGCAGTAATCCGCTTGACCAGGATGACATTGGGCAAGATATTGTTATAAACTCCAACACTAGTTTGGCGTACACTCACCGTATCTGTATCCCTGGTTTCCAGGAATTCAGGACAACGGCCATTGGCATCATTACTAAGGGTATGCTCCCAGCAAGCACTAGTATTTCCGTCTTCTCCATTGGGGGTGAGACTAATCGATTGACCAGTGCTTGCCCCATCTAAGTCTCGTTGGTAGGTGTCATCCCACAGATTCAATTCAGCTGAGGGTGGAGTATTGATGGCGTTATTGGAGCCATAAGCAATGTAGTCTACAATCTTGAATTCCTCGTCATACAGCCAGATATCTTCTCCAGCATTGTTAAGTTTGGCTGCCTTTCCTAACCAATCCTGGAATGCAGCATCGGGAGCTTGATGGTCTGATGTATTGTTGCCAATCCAAATAACAGCGTATTCCCCTGGTTGGAGAGTGGTGTTGTTGGGGAAGATATAGGCCGGATTAGCAGCATCACCAGTAATGTTGCCAGTATTATCAGTACTGTTAAAAATCAGGTTGCTATCGGCTAGCTTCCAGTTACTGATATCTACAGCATTATCGGAAGAGTTATAGAGTTCGATGAATTCATCATTAGCTTCAGCACTGCTGCCAGTTTGGGCGTAGAGGACTTCGTTGATAACGATATTTCCGGCTTCCGGTGAAGCTTCTTCCGGGACTATGCTGGCTGAAGGTTCTTTCGGGACTAAACTGTAGGTATAGGTGACACACAATCCGGCGGTTGCCTCGCTACTAGAGCCAGTGGAAGCGTTCTGAGAGTTAATGAAAGTAGCTGCAGAGGTAGTATTCACCGGGATACTGACGGTTTCCACTGGTGATGAGGAGCTAATGAAATCAGCTAGGTTAGTGTACTCCTCGGTATGGGTTTCATAGGCAAGAATCGTGGGAGTCCTGCCACCGGAAGTGCCGCTAAAGTCAGGAGGATCACTACCATCGAAGGCTGGTAGATTGAAGTCGGTGGATTGGTTGTAATTTCTGGTAATATTGGCGTTAGTATCAGGCAAGGAAACACTGACTTCTCCCTCCTGGTTCACGGTTATTGTTTTTGGCTGGTCTGCCGTATTCTCGTAGATTAACTCTTGTGCAATCAGGGTACTCAGGGTTAGGTCTACCCTGGCCAGGCTCCCTAGAGCAGAATCAAATTTCTCTACGTTCAGGGTTTCAGTCCAATTGGTAGCCTGGAGTGGTATGATATCGCAAGCGACAATAGTGTTGGCTTTAAGGGTAAGTCCAGCATCAATACTGGTATTGTTGTCTCCCGCAGCCAAGGTGAAGGTATCGGTGCGACCTGTGACTGGATCGGCATCACTGTCTAGGGTGTCATCCCCAGCATCTTGGCGAGTGAAGCTATAGCCCACAGCAGGGGAGGTGAATTCAATGATGTAATCCCCTGGGTCAAGGTCGCTGAAACTGTAGTTACCACTACTGTCGGTAAAAGTGGCATCAACTAAGGTGTTGTCAGATTTGTAGATATTGACTAGGGCGTTGGGAATTCCAGGCTCTCCAGGATCTTGGATGCCATCACCATCTAGGTCTTCCCAGACTTGATCCCCTACAGAGGCAGTCGTTGGTGTAGAGTTAGCGATCGCAATTTGATAATCCTCTACCTCACCATCACTAGCGGCACCAGTAGGAGTAAGGCCAGTATCAGAACTATACAGGAAACGTGCATAAGTATTACCAACGGTAGCTCCAGCTGGTACAGTTAGGTTTAATGCGATCGCATTTCCACTAGGACTAGCATTGGTAGCAATTTGCTCACCACTATCATCAAAGTCTCCATCTGCGTTCCAGTCAATCCAAGCATTCAGCACTCCAGACCCGGCTGTAGTGATATCTAATCTAACATTATCCGATATCGGTAGAGTTTGTCCTTGTAGGCTAGCGCTATTAATTTGAACCCCATCATCGGTATCATCGGTAGCGTTATTGTTATTATCGGTGCCATCTCCAAAGCCATCGGTATCAGCTGTTACTCCACTGCCGAGATAGGTGCTACCATCTATGTCGTGACTAGGACCATTATCGCTGAGTAAGGTATTATAGTTACCACTGCTGGTGCCGTTGCCAGTGTCGGGCGCATCACCAAAGTCTTTGTCACTAGCCACAACATCCGCACAGAAACTCCAATTGTTGAGGGTGACATGCTGAGCGCTGCTTTGGTTAACATCTGAGCCTGGTCGATAGCGCACCACAAACTTATCAATAGCTTGGTCCCCAAATCCAAATTCCACATCAGCCCCATGGCCACCCCCTGTGGAGAAATTGCTCCCAGACTGTCCAGTAGCCACGTTACCTACCACGCTAACTTTGCTCGGGTCGAAGGCAACTAAGGTCGGAGTAACAGTAGTTGAGCCATTGAAGCCCGTGATTACCACTTCGTCTTGCCAACGACTTCCTCCGGTCTCCTGCTCGTCTACAGCATCCACAATGCCTTGTACACCAGTCACTGGCCGACTCATGGTCACTTCAAACTCGATGTAACCCCCACCTACCATGTTGGGGCGGGCATACAAAGCAGGTTGATTGAAGTTATTATTGCCTAGCTTCGGAGAATTGTCGGTGAAGCTATGATTATTGGGGTTTTTAACTTCAACGGTATAGGTGACACCGTTAGCAGTAAAAGTCCTCGGGCCAAGATCCCCATTAGTCCAAGACAACTGACTCCAATCAAAATCAGCAAAAGCCTGGGAACAGGTTCGAGATGGTAGCTGCGCTGCTACTGGAGTAGGAGTAGCCACCAGCAAAGCAGAACCTGTCACTAGGATCGGGAAAGTAGCCTTAGCTAGGTTAGTTATGCCCATCAGGTTAAAGCCTAAAGGCTGCCAATCAGAATTTACCTCAGATGCTCCAGAAGAGTCTGAGGAATGGTATCTGATTCCTTGGAGATAATTGAATAAAGACTTCATAACTGGCCAGAATGAATTAAAGAGAAAAGCTAATTGGTAACTGACCCAACTAGTCTTGATATCAATAAATTAGTTAGTAAATTAGTTAGTTCAGCAACACCGAATAAATAACTAATCGTGGCTCTAGGAAAGTTGCTATGTAAAACGTTTATAAAATAATTATGATAATCAGAATATGGCAGGAGTTTTAGTTTTTGAAAGAATAATTTTTAATAAATTACCCGCCCGATCAGACTTAGTGGGCAATAAGCGCGGTTTTATGCATACAATCAGTTCGGTAGAGCCCTAATCATTAATAACAAATAACTCAGCTTTCAGTACTGAGCACTCAGATAAGCGATTGACCCTAGGTCACGCTACTTGAGGTGCATCCGATTTTCCTCCTAGTTAAACTACTCTTGTGATCTAGGATTGCTTGATTGATGTGGTTATTGCCTAGAGAGAATTACGGAATTTTGATCAGGTTACGGAGGAAATGATATCCGTGAATTCCACATCTCCCTGAGTTAGGTGTTAGGTTAATCCTTCTAGTGCCTAATAGCTATTTTAGTAATTGTTAATTGTTAATTGTTAATTGGTAAGCATTCAGATAATGCGCTACTTGAGGTGCTACTTGAGGTGCTATCAGCTATCATCTGATTCCCTATGGGCACTCTACTTGAGGTTAATTCAGCCATTGGCCTTTGGAAAACGGCTGAATGCTTATGTTAATTGGTAATTTTAAATTATAATTAATGTGCATGATTAAAGCAATCGACAAATAGCGTTACTAGTAGAGTTACTAGGGAAATCAATAACAGACCTGACGTTACCGGTAGAGTAAATTTACCCATGAGCAGTAGAGTGTATTATTAAACTAACCGACAGCTATACTTATTCCTAGAGTTACTGAGTAAATCAGCAATATACCTAAGGTTACCGGTAGAGTAAATTTACCCATGATCAGTAGATAAGATTATTAAACCAACCAGCAACTAGCGTTACCGGTAGAGTTACTGGGGAAATCAATAACAGAGCTGATCTGATCGGTAGAGTAAATTTACCCATGATCAGTAGATAAGATTATTAAACCAAGCAGCAACTAGCGTTACCGGTAGAGTTACTAGGAAAATCAATAAAGTAAATTCCACCTATAATAAAATCAATTAATTTTTGAGTTAACACTGCTTGTTAACTATACTAATCCCTACTCCCTACTCCCTACTCCCTACTCCCTACTAATCATGGCCAAGACACACATCCGCTTTGACTGGGCGATCAAAAAACTGCTGAGGGATAAAGCTAATTATGTTGTCCTAGAAGGCTTGATCACCGAATTACTAGGAGAAGAGATTACTATTGAATCTATTTTAGAAGGCGAAAGTAATCGGCTCACCGAAGACAATAAACTGAATCGGGTTGATATTCTAGCGCTCAATAGTGCTGGAGAGTTACTGCTAGTGGAAGTCCAAAATAGTTCCGAAAATGATTACTTTCACCGGATGCTATTTGGCGTCTCCACACTGCTCACGCAATATCTAGATAAAGGAGAGCCCTATAGTAAACTCAAAAAAGTCTACTCCATTAATATTGTTTACTTTACCCTGGGGCAAGGACAAGATTACATCTATGAAGGGAAACTAGATTTACGAGGTCGTCATCATCAAGACTCCTTAGGGTTATCCAGTCTCCAGAAAGAGTTGTTCAAACTAGAGAAAGTATACCAGATATTTCCCGAATATTATATCTTGAGAGTCAACCAGTTTGATAATGTAACTAGAAACAATTTAGATGAATGGATCTATTTCCTAAAGAATAGTGAAATCAAGGAAGAGTTCCAAGCCAGAGGATTAGCCGAGGCCAAGGATAAGCTCAGGATTGATAATTTACCATTACCAGAAAGGGTTGCTTATCAGAAATATCTGGAAAATAAACGGTATGAAATTAGCCTGTTGGCAGGAGCAGAAGCAGCTGGAAAATTACAGGGGAGAGCAGAGAAAGCTATAGAAATAGCCCAAGCTATGAAAGCAAGAGGGATTGATTTGGATTTAATCGTGGCAACAACTGGTTTAACTAAAGAAGACGTTGAAAATTTTTGAATGGTCGCTAAGGGATTAAACCTTGAGGTATAATAAATTAATTCTGAAAATTTTTCTGCCCTTTTTACTACTTCCTACTCCCTATTACCTATTCCCTGATTAAACCATTTTCATTATGTCACCAAATCAAAAAAAAGCATCTGAAACTAAACCTGAAAATAACCCTGAAAATAAACAGTATAGCCCTTCTGTATTTCGCATCTCTCCTATAATTCGGATTACCCTAATCACATTTTATTGGGCGCTGTTGATACCATTACCGTTTTTAGCTAAAGTATCATCGACTCCGGTATCGCCAATAATCCTGTGGATAGGAATTAGCTTAGGATTTATCGCCCTCTATGGTGCCTTAAGCGAACAGGTGATTGTAGATGACGAAAAAATTCAGGTAGCTTATCCCAATTGGGTGCCCCGATTCTTCCGCAAAGGTTGGCAATTACACTGGAAAGAGGTGAAAGACTTAAAAATGCGCACCACAGGTCAAGGAGGGCTTGTTTACTATTTCGTTAGCCAGTCTTATGACCAAGCTTACTTGCTGCCAATGCGAGTAGTGGGATTTAATCGCTTAGTTAAGTTAGTACAAAACTATACCGGGATAGATACTACCGATATTCGTCCCCTAGCCCAGCCTTGGATGTATCTAATTTTGTTCGGATTCACCCTCTTGCTATTACTTGTAGATGCCTGGACCATAACCACAGCTATCAATCAGGGTTTGATGTAAGCATTCAGCTATCAGCTCTCAGCTCTCAGCTAATGGGCTACGCGCACGGTACTTGAGGTACTATAGCACTACCCATTAAGATGTTTGACATTCCTAAACTCCGAAACGTAAGTAATCCCTTACTTTTGACTTCTGACGCAATAACCTTGCTGACTTGGGCGTAGCGCTATAAAAGCACTATCTGTAGCACCATCTGTAGCCCATTAGCTGAGAGCTCTCAGCTAAAACATTGATAATTTTTAATTGGAGCAAAGCGATTGACTAATCCCCTGTTGCAGCTAAAGCAGGTAAGCCTGACCCTCTCAACCAGGGCTAAAGCAGCTGGAATACCTATATTAACTGATATTTCTTTCGAGGTCAGCCCATGCGATCGCATCAGCGTGATTGGACCATCTGGTGCTGGTAAAACCTCTCTGTTGCGGCTGTTGAACCGATTAAGTGAGTCCACCCAGGGAACAATTTACCTAGATAATCAGAACATCCGGAATATCCCTGTCCTAGAATTGCGGCGACAGATCATGCTGGTTCCTCAAGAACCAAAATTGTTAGGAATGACCGTTCAGGAGGCTCTAGCTTATCCGTTGGTATTGCAACAGCTGCCAAAAAAAGCGATTGGCCGTAGGCCAAGCTACGCGAACGCACAACGGACACAAGAGATTCGAGAGAGACTGCGCATCCCAGCGGAGTGGTTAGAGCGTACAGAGTTACAACTGTCTTTGGGACAACGGCAATTGGTTGCGATCGCACGAGCACTAGTTGTCCAACCAAGGATAGTGTTACTTGATGAGCCCACCTCAGCCTTAGATGCTGGTATAGCCTCTCAGGTGATCAGGGTATTTACCGATTTAGCCCGAAAGGAGCAGATCACAATTTTGATGGTCAATCACCAGCTAGATATGGCTGAGTTATTTTGTAATCGACTATTGTATTTGCAAGATACTCAGTTACTCCAAGACAGTCCAGCTGAGCAGATTAATTGGCAACAATTACGAGAGAGATTAGTACAAGCAGAAGCTAAAGCATCTCAAGAGTGGGCTTAATCATTTGTTGACAGTTGACGGTTATTTTAATTTTGCCTATTGCCTCTTGTCTATTGCCTATTGCCTCTTGTCTATTGCCTATTGCCTTCCCCTCCTGGGAGGGGTTAGGGGTGGGTTCCTATTGCCTATTGCCTCTTGCCTATCATGCGTCTAACCTCTCTTGATGTCTTTCGAGGTATTGCCATGGCTAGCATGATTCTAGTCAACAATCCCGGAAGTTGGTCTTATGTCTATCCCCCCTTACTTCACGCTAAGTGGCATGGTTTTACACCCACAGACTTAGTATTTCCTGCCTTTTTATTTATTGCTGGTGTAGCAATGGCTTTTTCCTTAGTCAAGTACACCAATAACAACCAATCCGTATCCCAGGGGTATTGGCGTATTGGCAGGCGATGTGCCATTCTATTTGCCCTAGGCTTACTGCTCAATGGTTTTCCGACTTACAACTGGGATACTATTCGGATTATGGGTGTCTTGCAGCGCATTAGTCTTGCCTATTTCCTTAGTGC
>NZ_JAAHGN010000173.1:0-9604 GCF_010672485.1 Moorena sp. SIO2C4
AAGCATTCAGCTATCAGCGTGGATGCTGTCAAAAGGGTTAAGTTAGCTTTTGATCGATTCATCAAGGGAGACAAAAACGGAAATAAAAGCGGCAGACCCAGATTCAAAAAGAGACACCGTTATCGCACCTTTACTTATCCCCAAATGAAAGAGGGGTGCTTGCAAGGTGAATTGATTGATTTGCCTAAAATAGGAAAAGTCAAAATTGTCTTACACCGCACCATTCCTGATGGGTTCAAAATAAAAACAGCCTCAGTCACTAAAAAGTGTGATGGCTACTATTTGGTTTTGTCCCTAGAAGACAAAACAATTCCTGAAACCAAGGCTGACCTTAATCCTAGCTCAATCATCGGTATTGACGTTGGACTTAAAGAATTTTTAACTACTTCCGAAGGGGAAACCATTAAGACTCCTCAATATTACCGAAAAGCGCAAAAACGCTTAAAAGTAATACAAAAACGAGTATCTCGAAGGAAGAAGGGAGGAAAAAATCGGCTCAAGGCTATTAAGCAACTTGGAATACAACACAAAAAAGTTGCTGACAAGCGGAAAGACTTCCATTTTAAAACCGCCAAATATTTGTTGTCAAAATATGATGTAATTGCTCACGAAAAATTAAACGTCAAGGGACTAAATAAAACCCGATTGGCTAAGTCTGTGTTAGACGCCGGGTGGTCAAGCTTTCTGACAATCCTATCAAGCAAAGCCTTAAATGCTGGCTTGTTAACGATCCCAGTAAGTGCCCGAAATACTTCGCAGAATTGTTCCAGTTGCGGCAAAAAAGTACCTAAAAAGCTGCATATCCGTTGGCATGATTGTCCCCATTGTGGATGCAGTCTTGATTCGCCGAAGGCGACGCTACGCGAACGTGATCACAATGCGGCAATAAACATAAAAAATAGAGCGGAAGGGCAGTCCGTTCTTAAAGCCCAGCGCCTCCTAAGGGATACCCGGATTGGCTGGGAAGCCTACACTGACCTTACAGGTTCACTGTAGGAGCTGTCACGTGGACAAGTTGCCAGTTAAGCAACTGTCTATCGAAAGAACGACCTATCACCTTAGGCATAGCAGGCTCCAATAATAGACAGAGCTAGGATTAGAGCCAAATATTGCCAAGACCCTAACTACCACGGGATTGTGTACAGGTTTAAATAGTGGCATGGGATACCTCACCAGGCTTTAGATAACGAAAGTAGAGTTTAAAGGTAAGGTAAAGCTCAGGGAGCAGGCAGCAAATGGAATCAACTAAAAACCCCACCATGGAAGAGATGAACCTATTCTCAGAGCCTGGCACTGGCAAGGTAGAAAAGACAATTACTCCTCATAAGCCAGGACGAGTCAAGTATAAAGCAACTTACTGGCCAGCAGAAGTATGCTCCGATTTTCAAGTCACCCTTGAACCTGAAGACCCAGTTACAGTTGTTGGTCGGCGGGGCATTACCCTGATTGTGGTACCAGTGGGTTATATTTTTCCCGACGATTCCCAAGAGTCGAGCCAAAACCTAGCCACAGGGATTGTCTCACGCTTGTTGAGTTGGACTCAACGATTAGCTTGAGTGTTTACAGTATTTTCACATTAAACCAAACTAATTAACTTCAGAAGCCCAATACTGTCCACGGGTCAGTATTGGGCTTCTGGGTTTACTTGAACTTTGGCACTAATAGCAAAGGGAATAGGGAACAGCGGATCTCGGAGTAGAAAACAAAAATTATCACAATTCCTACACTGATCCCTAAAGATCACTTTTTGACGGACTTAGAAAATAAGGCGTTGCTTAATTTTTAATAGTTTTGTGGAATGGGCATGTTTGCGTGGAACTGGCATCTTGTGTAGAACTGGCATCTTGTGTAGAACTGGCATCTTGCCAGTTTCATGCTTATTGTCGGGCGGGCAGGATGCCCACTCTACTCCTATTCAGCGCGAAGACTGACGCAACGCCAAAAATAACTCTACCGCTAAAGTTAGTTATTAATAATCATCCTACTTTATAAGTGAGTTTACTAGAACTTTGACAATAAGGTAACTTTTTAAGTTATAATAGTTTTATCGGTATAGTTTTTGGAGACAACTATGAATAAGTGCGTTTGTACTACTGAAGCCGCATCTCTTTTAGGTATTTCTCCTCGGCGATTGCGCCAACTCCTTGAAAAGGGTCGCGTCCGGGGTGCCTATAAAAGTGGGAAATTCTGGATTATTCCCCTGTTCAACAATCTGCCCCAAATCATTAAAGGTACTAGAGGACCAAAAGGAAAATGGCGTACCAGTCGTACTCCAGGTCTAGCCAAGATTAATGTCAACCGCAATCACATTGGCTCCAATATCCACAAAAGTCCGGAAGAGCGCAAGCCAGTGATTTCAGTAAAACGAAGTGGCAACAATTTATACGGCAACCAAGTAGAAATCCTTGGTCCTTGCCGGATTACGTATCAGCCGGATAACCCACTGCCTTGTGGCGCTCGTCTGTGGATCGAAACCTTCAGTGATGTTCACTTTATTTCTTGATGCAGTCGCTCATGGGGAGGGGCTGTGTGCGGAACCTGCGTCCGCACCTTGTAAGCCCCGTGGAAACCCCCAAGACCGCTTAGGTGCGCTTTCCGTTGGCGAATTAAATTCGCCACGGGTCGCACCTCTGCATCGCTGGTGGTAGTTTTTCTGCTCGTGGTTGAAGCAAAAGTTGCTAGTTATCGACAGCAGAACAGAGGTATCAACGTTTGTCGAGAATGGCAACAACTGATCACAAAATTGTGATCACAAAGCTATGGAAAGCCCCCGAATTTTATCCGTGGCCATTGACTTGATGCAAAAACTTTTCCAAGCGATCCATCCCCTTCTCAATGGAAGCCATATCCGTAGCATAGGAAAGACGGATACAATCATCAGCACCAAAGGCAATACCAGGAATTGCAGCAACTTGCTCGGAACTGAGTAAGCGATCGCAAAATTCCAAAGAGCTTAAACCCGTTTGACTAATGTTAGGGAATAAGTAGAAAGCAGCGTCTGGCTTCAGACAAGTCAGTCCAGCCATGGCCGTGAGCCGCTCTAACATCACCTGTCGCCGTTGGGCAAAGGCTTGGCGCATCTGTTCTACACAGTCAAGGGAACCTTCCAAAGCTGCGATCGCACCATACTGAGCAAAGGTACAAACATTGGAGGTGCTATGACTTTGAATCGTGGTCATTGCTTTAATTAGCTCTACTGGACCTGCTATATAACCGATACGCCAGCCAGTCATAGCAAAAGCTTTAGCAAACCCATTACTAATGATAGTGCGCTTGAATATTTCTGAGCTTACTTCCCCAATACTAAGGTGTTGAGCCCCATCGTACCGAATTTTCTCGTAAATTTCGTCAGAAACCACCAGAATATCTTGCTCTACCACTACTTCCGCCAAGGCTTTTAGTTCTGCGGGAGTATAAACCATACCGGTGGGATTAGACGGAGAGTTGAGAATAAATAATTTAGTTTGGGGTGTAATGGATGAACGGAGCTGAGCCGGTGTAATTTTGTACCCTTGAGTGGCATCTGTAGGAACAATCACAGGTTTACCACCAGCCAGCTTCACCATTTCTGGATAGGAAAGCCAGTAGGGAGCAGGAATAATCACCTCATCTCCCACTTCAATCAGAGCCAGCATCAAGTTGAATAGGGATTGCTTACCGCCATTGGTGACAATAACGTTCTGTGTATCGTAATTGAGGTTATTCTCATGGCGCAGTTTATTTGCGATCGCAGCTCTTAGCTTCGGTTCCCCAGCGGCTGGACCATACTTAGTCTTTCCTTCATCCAGGGCTTGCTTACTGGCTGCTTTAATATGAGCGGGAGTGTCAAAATCCGGTTCTCCAGCGCTAAAACTACAAACATCAATCCCATCTGCCTTCATGGCTTTGGCTTTAGCAGCAATGGCTAAAGTTAAGGAAGGGGTAACTTGACCAACTCTTGATGCCAGCTTCATTCTCACAAATAATAACTGAGGAATTGTTAATGCGATTGCCTTGACAATCTTATAATTATCCCATAATGCATAGCCATTTTGGACTAATTTTAGATTTATTTTAGATTTATTTTAATATTTATTTTATTTTTCAGCCTTGTCCCTTTGTTACCTAATCAGGGCTAATCAGGGCTAATCAAGGCTGTAGAGGTTTGCTGTCAAACCATGAACTTACGTTAACTAAAGACTAGAAACTATATATTTCTTAAATTGATGTGTTTTTTTGCTGCAATTGACTGGCAATTAATTCAGACTTAAATTTATTGTTTACTTGACTAACTAGCAGGGCAAACGCATCTAAATTCTAGAAGCCTTACTCAGAAAAGATTGTCAAATTAATAAGCAAAATTACTTATCAAATCACTCTTATATCGAGTAAGCATTTCAAAACAAGATGTGTTTACCCTGCACTAAGTAGGTAGCTATAAAAGAAAAAGTTTGTTAGTTCTAAGTGTCAAAGTCCTGAGTTTTTTAGTTAGGAACTGACTCAAGGGTTTTGATCACAGCGTGAAATTTGCCCCGACAAGTTTGTTTGGGCTTCTTTGTGTCTACTAATTGATTTTCCTGTCACTGTCGGAAGAGGATATTGTAAATGTTAGAGGTAGAGAAATACTACAGAATCCTGGAGCTGGAGCCTGGAGCTTCACAGGAGGAGATTCACCAGGGCTACCTCGATTTGACCTGGGTATGGCATCCTGACCGTTTTTCTGGTAATCCCCGGCTACAACAGAAAGCTCACTGCAAGCTGCAACAAATCAATGAAGCTCATGCCCAATTGCGGTCTTTACAAAGAACTCTCGGTTGGAAAAATAGACACCCCAAGCCTAAACCCCAGAAGCAATCACCATTAAAGAACCAATATCGTAAGTCAGACTTATATAAACGGGAAGTTAATCCTGTAACCACCGAAGCTAGTGAAAGTAAAACTGGGAGTCAGAATCAGGGAAGTCCAAAGTCTAGGCGTGTCTATCGCAGCCAGAAAATCGATGATTGGTTAGATTAACTAACTGGTGATTACTTGTGATCACTTGATCGCTGCTTTAATTGCTTAACGTTTCTATATCCTGTCGGTAGGCAATTAAAGCGTGACGCTTCCGGTATTCGGCTATAGCACGCAGAATTGCATCAGACACTTCCCGGGATACGATCGTCTTAATTTCAACATTGGTGTTGTAGCCCGGAATATCTCCTAGGCGTTTGCCGTGACCCCCCTCTCCCCGTACATCACTAACAGTATAACCAGTAGCCCCGTGGCTTTTGATGAGCTTCACAAGGCTTTCTCGAATTACTGATTCACCAATGATGGTGACTAAGACAGCACTATTGATGGGAGCATCTTCTGTAGACATAGGAAATTCCTTAATTCCTGATATCTATTAGTCTATAAGCATCTAGTATAGACTTTTATAGTTGTCAATGGTTAGTTGTCAACGGGGTTGCCGGTAGATCAGGCTACGAGATTAACCTATGGTCACGCTAAGCGAACCCATTGACAACTAAGCTCAACTATACCGATTAGTGGGTAATTTCAAATCCCTGCAAACCTTCCGGTGTCTCATTCTTAACCACCACATTGTCAACCACAGCATTTAACGGTCCGGTATGACACCAACGCACCATAGCTTCTACTGCTGCGGTATTCCCTTCAAACACCGCTTCCACACGCTTATCAAGAAGATTTCTCACCCAGCCATTCACCCCTAGATGCTTAGCTTGAAGCATTGTGGAGTAACGATAACCAACTCCTTGAACTCTTCCGGAAATGAAAACATGGGTGCGGATTTGCTTGTGTGGTGTTGATGAGTTTTGCATTTAGCAGTTTGCTGTTGACTACATCAAGTTAATGTTGAAGGTTGTTCGCCTTAAGCATCCTTTGTCGGCGAGGTTGACTGTAACACTTTGGCTTAGGGTCAACCTTCAACCAACCTTCAACATACTTACCCCAAAGCATGGAAATTGATCGTATTGTTTAGCTACAGCGCACCAGCGGCTGTTTTATCCAATACACCTCCAGATAGGTGTGTGGTGATATTCATCGCTTGCAATACTGGGGCTTTGTCTAAGCCTTGGGGATAATCAATTACGCTGACAGCCCCATTTCCCTGCTTGATACTCCAAATTAATGCTGGACTCAAGCCAAGAATGTCACAAAGTACTACTTTATTGATAGCATCATGAGCCACCACTAAGCCAGTCTGAAATCCAGAACCAGATGCCGTAGCTGATTTAACTATCCCATTCCAGGATGGCACTGCCCTTTCCAAAACATCCTGTAAGTTCTCTCCTTCTGGCATTTGTACCGTTTCTGGGGCAACTTTCCACTGATTGAGCAAGTCACCATACTCTTGGGAAATCTCTGATTCTAATTTGCCCTCCCATAAGCCATGACTGATTTCCCGGAGTCCATCATCAACTTGTAAATTGACATTGGGGTGAGACTGGAGAATAATTTCAGCAGTTTGCTTAGGACGCAGCATGGGGCTACTGACTGCAAAATCAATGGGGATATCTTTTAGAAACTCACCCGCCTGCTGTCCTTGTTTACGACCATTTTCATTTAAAGGTACATCAATTTGTCCCTGGAAGCGAGAGGCACGATTCCAATCGGTTTCACCGTGGCGCACCAACAACAGACGCAACCCAAGGTCAATATCTCCCTTAGGTGCGCTTGACCTTGGCAAGGTTTCTCCCAAGTGGGAGGTTTGATTGAGGGATTCCAATTGTACGGTTTCTCCCCAACCACCAGTGAAATTGAGCACATTGATGCCACAATTGGATTGCCTGATACTATGGTAACGAGCAGGAGTTACCCCAATGGCACTGCTAATTAAGCAGCGATTGATACCATTATGGGCTACGATTAAAATCGTACCTCCTTGATAGAGGCGGATAACCTCTTGCCAAAACTGCTCTGCTTGTTTGTATAGTTCAAGCACAGGAAAGTGTTCTTTAGACCCGACCCCTGTGGGAATGACCATGGAAAATTCGTGGGGGCGTTCTTTCCAGCGTTGGTAGTCTTCTGGGAATTTTTCCTTAACTTCGTTCTTTTGGAGATTTTGCCAAAGGGGTAAATCGATTTCCATCAGCTGATCTGATGGCTGTAACTGGGGAGGGTTTGGCAAATAGGATAGGATAATATCTGCGGTTTGCTTTGCCCGTTGTAAAGGGGAGCAGTAGATGGCATCAAAGCTGAGGCTACTGAGGGCAGTACCAACTTTTTGGGCATCAGCACGACCTTTTTCGGTCAAGACTGACTGATCACTGCGTCCTTGAATGATCTGCTGAATGTTGTAAGTACTTTGACCGTGACGGACAATAACGACGCGGGTAGCCAATCTCTTATTCCTCCATGAGCAGGTATATGGTTCAGCCGGGTCAGCTAGGGTGACAAATGTATACTGGGTATACTCAGATGATTCCGAATCATCAAGGTCATTGTAACCTAGCTAGATCATCCCTAAACTGGCAGTGTAAAGTTGGTGACTAGTTATTGGTTAGTAGTCCATTGAGCAGCAAAAAATAACTAGTAACTAATGAGCAAAATGCTTGTGTGTTGGGGGGTTCGATGACTATAAAACGGTTGGTTTTAATTGTACTGACGATTTTTGCGATCGCTAGAATTGGCCTTTCTCTGGTAGAAAGCTGGGGTCAGCCCCAGATTCAAACTAATCTGGAACTTCGCCAAACCAATCTAGTACTTCATGGCTGGGAGTGGCAGAAAACAACCTCTGATTCTGCTACATCTGAGCAGTCTAATCAGGAGTCTAAGGTAGATTGGACTGTGGCTCGAAATGCTTTAATTGGTGCTGAGCCGTTTCAATCTGCTCAAAAACAGTATGAAACAGCCCGTCAATTGGCTCAGACCAATCAGTCAAAGGTTCTGACCAAACTCCAAAAATTTTCCATAGGGAAGGTAACCACACCAAATGATGGAGCGCCATCACAATCACCAGCCACTCCCCTGACCGAAAACTCCTATCCCTCAGAGCAGCAGCAATTGCAAGAGTCATTGTCTGACATCGAACAGCTGATTGCTCGGCTGGATTTGCGTATTGGAATTCTCCAAGCTCAACAAGGAAAAACCGATGCTGCTATTGAAACCTGGGATGCAAAGACATACCCTAATGGCTCATTAGAAACTGCTGGGGTATTAATGGGTCTATGGAGTGAGCCACCCCTGGTACTACCAGATGCTGAGGAAAAAATTGAACAAAACTTAGATAATTGGTTCCGCTATCGCGCTTTGAGTCAGCTGTATCAAGTGCAGCAGCGCCAAAGTGACCTATTGTCACTCCAAACCCAAGAACAAGAAACGGCTGAACAAGCAATTGTCAAATTATTCGTTATCGCTGTCATCCCAGGATTTAACACCCTATTGGGTTTGATAATCTTAGTGTGCTTGGTTGGTCAGTTGTTGTTTCAAGGTCAGCAATCCCTTCTAGCAACCAATCATAATCTCCCATGGAAAACAGCTTGGGATGGGGAAATTATTTGGCAAGTGCTGATTTTTGGTTTTTTCGCCATCGGTCAACTCCTGTTACCGCTTTTAATTGGGCTCTCACTGGGGATTGTTGGGATTAACCCAGCCAATTTTACGGTACAGATGAGTGCTTTCTATGTGTTGCTAACTTACCTAATCATGGCATTTGGGGGCTTGTTAGTGATGTACCTTTCCATTAAGCCCTTTTTGCCCCTGCCACAGGATTGGTTTCGTTTCAAGTGGCGCAGCAACTGGATTGTATGGGGAGTCGGTGGCTATTTGATAGCACTCCCCTTGGTGATTGTGGTATCTCTGATTAACCAACAGTTATGGCAAGGAAATGGCGGTAGTAACCCACTGTTGCCCCTAGCTTTGGAGGGACAGGACAGCATAGCTTTGACGATATTTTTTCTGACAGCAGCTGTGGCAGCACCAGTGTTTGAGGAGATAATCTTTCGAGGGTTCTTGTTACCCTCTTTGACTCGTTATCTACCAGTTTGGGGAGCGATCGCATTAAGTAGTCTGATTTTTGCGATCGCTCATTTGAGTCTCTCAGAAGTCCTACCCCTAGCCACATTGGGAATTGTCTTGGGATTCGTTTACACGCGATCGCGTAATCTCCTAGCTCCCATGCTGCTCCATAGTCTCTGGAATAGTGGTACGCTTCTGAGTTTGTTTGTTTTAGGCAGTAGTTAACAATTGAGTATGACGTGTGAAGTATCAAGTGTTAAGTATTAAGTGTGAAGTATGACGTATTACATTCTTCATCCTTCAAAAAACACCATAAAGCTGTTTAATAAGTACCATAATCTGATTCCCGTACTCCAAATCTGGATTCCAACGTCTGCCTAAGTCATAAACTGAAGGAGCAACACCTCTGGGCACATAGTCAAAACGAGGGTCTACTATCGGGGGCTCGTTAATCATATCAGTACTGGCATATGCCTTCAGGTGCTCAATGTGAGCTTTAACTCCTGTTTTCGGGTCAGGAAATGTAGCACCAGCAGCATCCAGCTAAAAAATACCGAGCTTCGCCTCGAGATTGGCGAAAACTCCGGGGTTCAGTCCAACGCCGTCGACTACAGACAATTCATTGACGGGCAAAAACATACGCTCAGCGTCACGTGGGATA